>NZ_JALY01000060.1:0-7539 GCF_002924615.1 Petrotoga halophila DSM 16923
TGAAATAACCAATCAAGTAGTTATAAACACGTTTATTGGACTTGCTCGAGAAAGCGTGGAGTTTTTAGCTTATCAAGATGGGAAAGATGGAACCTGGACAAAACTAAGTTCAACCAACGGCGTGTACACTTTTACCCCTGAATCAGCTGATGGAAATTTTAGCATCTATGCTGTCAACGAATGGTATGACCCTTGGAATGAGGAATTTAACTATGACATTCAAGTAATGAATCTCAACACCACAGAAGGAAAAGAAGTACCAATAATCTTCGAGTATTGGCCAGATACTTTTGATGCTACATTAAATTTGAATTTTGGAAGTGAGTTTATAGGGAAAGACGCTGCCATCTTTTACGGTTTGCCTCATGGATTTCCTTCGTTTGATTCGATGGATGATTTAATATTCCAACTAGAAGCGATTCCTGGCACCTATGATTTGGTAATTTTAGCAGGAGATCAAAATGAAGATTTTTCAAAAATATATATTGACAGAGATAGATCAATAGCAGCAGGTACCGACAACGAAGACATTTCATGGTCTGACTTTGAAGACTTCACAACATACATTGCTACAACCACCATAAACGATGCAGACGCATGGGGTAGTTTGTTAGTGGGTGGAACAACCCCAATATTTACTTGGTTCGAAGATAATTCCCAGGTAAAAATCCCTCAATCTCTTGCAACTTCTGATGACTTATATGCTTTAGAATTAAGTCACAACGATTCTGAAAATTCAGTTTATAGATTATTTACAAAATTTACAAACTATCCGTCTGATATTGAAATTTTGGACACCCTTCCTTCTAGTACCTGGGAAAAACCTGCCTTTTCAGACAATACATTCACATGGAATCAGTATGATCCCCAAATCAGCAATCATGAATTGAGATTTTATAATACCTCTTTAGTAAATGATGCTTGGACTATAAATTGGATGATAGTATTATCCTCTGGTTGGTTGGGAAGTGCAGATTCATATGAGTATGAAATACCAGATTTATCAGGTTTAGAAGGCTGGAACGATTTATGGTATCCTGATGTTGATTCATACCATCACTTTGAAGCGGTTTCAGGAACCGAAGATGATTTGACAAAATATTTAGACCCAATAGCTGGCATGGAAGAAAGTATAATTAGTTATTAGCCCTCTTCTTTAAATAAGGTTAAAGTAAGAAAATAACCATTTACCCCCGAAAAGTGTTAAAATTGAATTGTTCGGGGGTATTTTTTATTTTAATTATCGAAGGGGAGTCATAAAATGCAGATATGTTCAGCCTTTGGAAAATGTGGTGGATGTAGTAAATTGAATATCAGTTACGAAGAACAACTAAAAATAAAAGAGAACGGTGTTCTTTCGTTGTTTGATAAATATCAAATAAAGCCTAATAAGTATAATGGTATTACGCCTTCTGTGGATATATATGAATACAGAAACAAAATGGAATACTCTTTTGGTAACGAATACAACGGTGGTCCTCTTGTTTTGGGGTTAAGAGGAAAAGGTAAGAAGTTCGATGTCTATTACACAAAAGATTGTAAGTTAGTGGATGATGATTTCAACAGTATCGTTTGGCAAACAAGAGAATTTTTCTTAAAAAAGAACCTACCTTTTAGAAATTACAAAAACCACTCAGGTTTTCTTAGAAATTTAGGAATCAGAAAAGGATTAAAAACAGGGGAAATACTTTTAAACTTGGTGACTTCTTTAGACAATAATTACTATCAAGAAGTACAAACATGGAAAGAAAACATGTTGAATACCAACTTAAAAGGAAATATCGTCTCCATAATTCAAAGTAAGACTGAATCTAAAGCCAACGTTGTCAAAGCAGATGAAATAGAAATATTATATGGCAGAGACTATTTTTACGAAAAAATTTTTGATTTAACTTTCAAAATTGGTCCATTCTCTTTCTTTCAAACAAACACAAAAGGAGCAGAGGTCTTATACCAAACTGCATTATCTTATGCAGAAAATTCAGATGTTGTATATGACTTTTATTCTGGAACCGGCACAATATCATTATTACTTGCAAATAAGGCTAAAAAAGTTTATGGAATAGAAATTGTAAAAGAAGCGGTAGAGGCAGCCAAGCAAAACGCCATATTAAATAATATCAACAACGTAGAATTCGTAAATAAAGATGTAAAAGATTTTGTTAAGCAACAAAGCAGCACCGAAAAACCTGATTATATAGTGGTGGACCCACCAAGGGCTGGGTTACATCCAAATCTTATAAAATTCATAAAAACCCAGCAATTTAATAAAATTATTTATATCTCATGCAACCCTAAAACCCTAATACCCAATTTGAAAGAATTATCCGATCTCTACACAATCTCAGATTTTCATCTGGTAGATATGTTTCCTCACACTGACCACGTTGAGTCAGTAGTATTGATGACGAGGATAGATAAATAGTAGAGTTGAAAAAGGGTTTGAATACAGGGTTTTCCTGTGATTTGCCATCAACTGATAATGCGCTTTTTGGCGGCGAAGTTAACTGGAAGAGACATATTTTTATGTGTGTGATTGTTCAAGTAAACATTGGACTCACTGTGGAGTTTAAGACTGAGATGGGAGTGAGCGTGGAGGTATAAGGACAATAAAATCATCCCGCACACTGAAGAATAAAGCCGTGGATGTCACTTTTTTCGTTCTGTTTGTAAATTTTTCTGCAAAAATATTGCTTTTATTCGTTCCTTCACATATAATAAAAGTTGGATAAATTTGCCACGTGAGGTTTCAGTAAATGGATTATGTGATAAAGAAACAAGCTGCGGAGAAATGGTGGAATATATCTCTGGAATATATCTCTGCACAGAGTGCAGGCCTTATGTGAGCAAGCCTGGATCAAAGGAACTGTGCGTGTGGTGGGTTGAGCGATATCAAATGATTTGGAGAAACCAAAAAATACAAGGCTTAGAGTGTATAAATTTGATAATTATAGAAAGAGTGATTTCTAGTGCGTAAACTTTTATATAAAACCGATTACGGGAAGTACTATATTGGTAAATGTGAGTCAGAAATTAAAAGATTAAAACTTAAAGGGAAAGTCCAATTGATTTTAACTTCGCCGCCCTTTCCATTAAATAATAAAAAACAATATGGAAATTTAGTTGGAGAAGATTATTTAAACTGGATTACAAATCTGGCACCGCTGTTTTCTGAAGCTTTAACAGATAACGGTTCTATTGTAATAGAAATGGGAAATGCATGGGAAAAAGATCGACCTGTACAATCACTGTTGCATTTAAAATCTTTAATGAGATTTGTGGAGAATCCAGAGGCAAACCTACGACTTTGTCAAGAATTTATTTGTTATAATCCGGCAAGATTACCTTCACCGGCACAATGGGTTACCATTGAACGCATTCGTGCTATTGATAGTTTTACACATGTATGGTGGATGTCTAAAACAGATTATCCTAAAGCTGATAATAGAAAGATTTTAAGGCCTTATAGTAAAAGCATGAAAAAACTACTTGAAAAAGGAAAATACAATTCAGGTAAAAGACCTTCTGAACACGTGATAAGCGAGAAAAGTTTTTTGAAAGATAATAAAGGAAGTATATCCCATAATGTTCTAGAACTTAAGCAAATTGATGAAACAAAAGAATTAAGGCTTCCTTATTCCATGTTAAGTATTTCTAATACAAAATCTAATGATTATTTTACAAAAACATGTAAGAAGAGAAATATTATACCTCATCCAGCAAGGATGCCATTAGAATTAGCAAGTTTTTTTATTGAATTCTTAACGGATGAAGGAGATCTTGTTTTAGACCCTTTTGGCGGAAGTAATACTACCGGATTTTGCGCTGAGAAACTAAAAAGAAAATGGATCAGCATTGAAGCTAATGAGGAATATGGTTATCAATCTATAATAAGATTTGAGGAACCATCATTTAATGCTAATATAAGAAAGGGGGAATTTTTTAATGGGATTCAATCAGGAAATTTTGAAAATGGCGGTCGTTGATATTTTTGCCGAAGCAAAAAAGCCTGACTTGTTTATTGGGCGTCCTTATTATTTGGATTATGATAAGGCCTATCTTCTTATCGCTGATGCATGGAAACAAAAGGCTGGAGGCATACCACAAGGAACGTTTATATTGGCATTCTATGAAAACGAGAACGATTCTATAGATGAATGCCTTTTATTGAGAGCTATTCGTCCTTCTAAACTACCTACTGATAATGATGTTATTGCGTCGATGGTGGAATATTATAAAGACAATTTGAAAACATCAGGTAAGAATAGTCAACTTGATGATTTTACAAAATACACATTTAGTTTTTCGGGATTAGAATGTAGAATATTAGGTACTTTTTTTAAAAATAGTCATGATCAAATTTTATTTGGAGCAGATGTTGAGAATTTTTACAGTGCTCACAATTATGTTGCTTATAAGCCCTTAGGAGATGTACTTGAGCAAATTGTTAATTTTAGAGATGGGAATTCTATTATAGGTAGTTCTACAGATATAAGAATTGGTAAGGTCAGGTATAGTTCAAGTATAAGATTTCAAGAAGAACAAACAGAAGTGCCTGTATATGTAAACCCACAAGATTTTCTTGGTAAAAGAACTGCGTTATTTGGTATGACAAGAACTGGTAAATCGAATACAGTGAAAAAAATTATCGAAGCTACAACTAAAATTAGTAATAAAGCTGAAAAGGTTTGTGAAGGAAGTGTTGATAATGTAGAAGATAATTTAAAGCAATTTGATGATTCAGGTTTACCAAAGTATAAAGTTGGTCAAATAATTTTTGATATTAATGGTGAATATGCAAATGCAAATCTTCAGGATGAAGGAACTGCAATATTTGAAAAATATTCAAACATTACAAAGCGATATAGTGTTCTTGAAAAGCCAGGCTTTAAAGTCCTAAAAGTAAATTTTTATGATGAAATTGAAACAGGATTTGAGCTTATACATAATCTTCTTGCAGAGGAAAGCGGGGATTATATTAAAAGCTTTTTAGCTGTTGATTTATCAAAACCGGAATTAGAGGATACTTATAGCTCTGCATATATAAGATGGCAAAGAAAGATTGCTGCATATCAATGCTGTTTATATGCAGCAGGATTTAAGGTTCCTAAAAACTTCAAAATCACATTTAAAGGTAATGCTGAAATTAATGATAAAATTAAACAAGGTAAGATTATTGACCCAAGTAAAGGCATAACCACTGATGACGCTATTGCCTGGTTTACATGGGTTGCTGAAAATAGCAATTGTGAATTTTTTCAAAATTATAAACAAAAGAATGGACACGACTGGATAGATGAAGAATTAAAAGCTTTATTAGTTTTTTTAACAAAGAGAAGAAATTTATCTGGGAACGAGAATATTACAGGTTATAGAAAATTAGTCCCTTTAAAACCATATCATACTATTACTATAGATAATTCTTTTGAACAGGATATCCTTTCTAGTCTAAGAAGCGGAGGAATAGTAATTATCGACTTATCCCAGGGAGATCCCGTAATTCAACGTACTTATTCAGAAAGAATTTGTAAGAAAATTTTTATTGATGCTATGGGACATTTTGTGAATAACCAACCAAATAATTTTATTCAATTTTATTTTGAGGAAGCGCACAATCTTTTTCCAAAAAAAGACGATAAGGATTTAAGTCAAATTTATAATAGAATTGCAAAAGAAGGTGCTAAACTAAATATTGGTATGCTTTATGCTACACAAGAGGTAAGTTCGATAAGCTCTAATATATTGAAAAATACCCAAAATTGGTTTATTGCTCATTTGAACAACGATGATGAATTGAAAGAAATTAAGAAATTTTACGATTTCGGTGATTTCTGTGAAGGATTAATACGTTATAGTGCCGGTAGTGACAAAGGATTCATTAGAATGAAAACGTATTCTAATGCATTTGTTGTTCCTGTTCAAGTAGATAGATTTATGGCTAAATAAATAGGGAGGAATAAAATATGAGTTATGGAAATGAATACTCAAATAAGCCATTTGAGAAAGCTAGCAAGATTGGACATACAAACATAATTAATGATCCTGAGGTGAAAGAGTTTTTATCTCAGTGTAGGATTCCACCTTTTAAAGACGATGTAGATGGAGAAGATATAAAAAGTGCCTTCTTAGAAGATATTAGGGATAATCCAATAAAAAACATTATTACAATTGATGGTGGCTATACGAATGTTGTGGTGAAGGAGGAATTCCCATCATCTACTATAGCTTTTTTTCAATTTGGTGCATTATTTTTTAAGTATAATGATTTGATAAACTTAAAGGAAAAACCTTTTATTGATCCAGATGACTTTTCAAAATTGCAAAATATTCAAAGAATCAAGCTTGTTCTCCCAACAAAGGGGCTGACCTTAAAAGGAGAAAAAGACCTTATTATTTCTGTAAGAAGATCTGTTTATGATTTCTTCATGAAAAATCCGGATAATCAGGGGTTTATCAAAGCACTAAAATGGTTATTATTTGAAGAATATGATGTACATTCGAATTCTACTTGGCATCTGGCATCTTGCCCTTATTGCGGAAACGGTTTCGATATACCGAAAGCTAGTTTAAAGCCGAATTTTACGGTAAATTGCCCTCATTGTGACGGTATTGTTTTTTTAACAGATGTTTTTAGGCTGCATGAGGTTATAGATAATGAACTGGGTGCAGGTGGAGTATTAGGATATTTATCCACAACGATTGAACAGTTGATTATAGTTTATCTCATTCAGCAAATTCTAAATATTAGACCTAATATTCTGAAAGAAACAATATTTATCAAAGATGGCCCCTTAGCTTTTTTTGGTCAGACTGCTAATATTCATAAACCAATGAGAAAGCTTATAAGCTTTTTGAATTCAAAATATGCAATTTACTTAGTTGGTTTAGAAAAAAGTGGTTCTTTTGTTGAGCATGCTTCTCAGATATCTCAAAAATTGAGGAAAAACCAAATAGTATTACTTGGTAATAAGTATATTTATAAGTATATAATTCCGGGGTATGAAAACGAAGATGCTGCCTATGGAAGATCAACTTATTATGGTCACAAATTAATTTTTAAATCTAAATTTGATAATATCTATATAGCTACTATTCCTAGTTTAGAGGCAAAACCGGAACCTCAAAAAAATGATTACTTAAATATCGATGTGGTACTACATAATGTTTCAGCATTAAAATGTGACCTTTACTTCAACTCTTTGGTACCTATAGTCATGGCAAATAAATTAGTTTCCCTGGCAGATCATCCTAGTGCAGATTTACTGAAGAGCTTTGCTCAGGAACATGTTTTATAATTACCATATCTTCAATATATTGCCTTTATTAGTTTCTTCGCATACAATATTACTCTGTGAGGTATTAGCAAATGGATTACTTAACTGCAAAAAAGCGTTTTTGGCTTTCTCTGTTTTTCAAAAGTGTCACTACATGCCTTTCTTTTCCTTTATTTATCAGTGTTTTAGTCTTACACTTGTGGTTGGCTCCCTTCTAATCCTTTATTTTCCTTATTTTGGTCCTTTAGTTTTAGTTTCTCTATGA
>NZ_JALY01000277.1:0-3269 GCF_002924615.1 Petrotoga halophila DSM 16923
CCTATCTTTATAAAACTTCTTATGAAGTTTTAGGTAGTCTTTAAAGACATAATCCCTCAACTCTTTTTCTACAATACGCTCCAATTCAAAGCGCTCCTTGAATAAGGTAGATAACAATCTATTTTCTTCGTCGATTGAAAACCCAAATGGAATAAAACCCGTATCTCCATTCAAAAGATACCTTTGGATACCGTTATCTATTGTTATAAACCCCAATTTTTTTAAAATCTCCTCTTGGCTACCCATGTTGTTGTAAACCGTAACAGGATTTTGGAAACTTTCTTCTGCTTTTCTTTCCACATAATTATCGTAAGGTTCTCTTCGATGATAGTTGGTTATACCTTCATCGAAAGGCAAAAGGTGGCTCAATGTTTTGATTTTGTTATTATAAAATTCTCCAATAAGCTTTTCTATTTTTGTAAGTTCAGCTTGCCTCAAACCAAATTCGTACAAATATTGGTGTTTCAACAGTTCTTTCAACGGGGGCAAACCCTTTACACCTTTACCGCCGGCCAAAGGAAAAAAGGCTGCAGGAATCCCCACCGTCTTATAAATCTCCTCAAAATTTCTCTCTTTCAAACTGTACAACTTCATCACCAGTACATCTATCAACCCTTCAGAAAGAAGCAGAAAAGTATCAAGAGCGTTTTTGCTTTCTATAAACCCATAAAACTTAGAAACACTATCGATACTCTCCTCGTTGAAGTGCAGTTCGTTTGGATATATCTCGGTGTTTTGCTTTTTAATCGCCACGTTCAATCTGGCGAGTGCTTCTAACGCTTGAGCCTTACCAGAATCCTCAAACAAACCTTGTGGAACGGGAAGCTTTTTCAAATCCCCAACCTCCAAATCCACGCTTCCTGCAATAAAACTCTCCAAATAAGAAAACAAACTACTATTGAGCAACCCCAAAAACCTAAAGATATCTTCATCTTTTGAAAAAAACAAACTACTTCCCTTACAATCGAACAAAAATCCAGAAGGAAGGTACCTAAAAGTTGCCCCTTTTGAGGTTGTCATTGTGTAAGTTATACCCTTTTTAAAATAATACTTTCTATTTGGAAGATAATTCCCCATCTTTGACAACAGATTGTAATTCTCTTCATCGAAGGCTATAACCCACCACAAATTGCCATACCATTTATTGTAAGGCCCACCTTTGGCATATGGGACCCATTTTTTGCTATTTTTAATATGATCAAAACTAATATCCTCTCTTCTAACCTCCCAAAAATACCTCAAAAACCTTTTGTTATCCCCCGTAGCTATACCCTGTCGTGCATCGGCAAACTTATCTAACGGCTCGTTTTCAAAAGTACGAACAACGTCTGAATTCACCCAATAGATGAAAGGGAACCTCGGAACCTTTGTAAAAACCATCTTATCAACCCTAAAAACATACTTAGAAATATAATCCTCTCTCTTCTTTTCCTCACTAGCCGTGAGGCTGTCTTCCCAAATAGAAAATAAAGCCTTCTTCTTAGAACCCTTCCCATTAAAAGCAGTCAAGTTTATGTATTCACCTAAACTCCCTTCCTCACTTGCCGTGAGGCTGGCTTCACTTTTCCTCAAAACAAACATCGCTGTGTCCACCAAAGCGTTATCAAACACCCCTCCAAGACCAAAGTGAACCAATCTTTCTATCTGAAAATTATCTAATATGAACCTTCTTGTCTTCTCATAACTTGCAATGAACATAAAAGTTTGAGGGGTGATCATACCAACAAAACCATCCGTCTTCACCAACTCGTAACTCTTTTTGATAAAGCAGGCGTAAAGATTCTTTTTAAACTCACTATAATCCTCGTTTATGTATCTCTTCAACTCAAAATCATAATCAGAAGAATCCAAATACGGGGGGTTAGTCAAAACAATATCGTACTTCAAAGTAAGCACATCTAAAGCTTTCTTCAATCGCTCATCATCTATACCGGATTTTAAACTCAAAACATCCTCTGTTCTCATCAAACTTCCAGTCTTTTCAAACTTCTTCAAATACTCATTCTGCCCGTCCTCATTTGCCGTAAGGCTGCTCTCCTCTGGAACGGCTACTATGTTTGTTTCAATCTTCTCGCATGCTCCATCCTCCAAAGCCTTCAATCTCAACAACAAATTCGTAATCTCAACCGCGTTCTCATCGATATCTATACCGTATAAATTCTTAGTAATTATAAGTTTTGGAATCAAAGCATCATCGTAACCCCTATTTTGGTACATCTCTTTCAACTTATCGTACACCCCTATAACAAAGTTCCCACATCCACAAGCTGGATCTATAATCTTAACATCCTCAATGTCCACACCCTTCTCATCCGTATAATATTTCCCCAACGTATTTTCTACCAAATAATCCACAATCCATTTTGGGGTATAAAACTGTGAAATAGCACCATTTTTATCCTTTAAATCCTTACTCGCCGTGAGACTGGCTTCGTTGAAATACTGGTAAGACCAAGAAATAATCTCTTCTTTCTTCCAATCTTCATCTTTCACACTCTGAAACAAATCTCTGACTTTTTCTATCGTTTCGCGAGTGATTTTGCTTTTAATCTTATCGACCAAATAACAACAATCAAAATCTCTATTCAGAAGTTGAACCCCAGAAAAATAATCACCCAAAAGATCTGAATCCAACCCATCCATATCTGTCTTGAGGCTGTTTCCTTTCGCCTGTAAAACTCTTAAAACAATAAAACTCAAAAAAACGTCCAACAAAACGCTCTCCTCATCTGCCGTGAGGCTGTCTTCCCCATTTATGACCTCCCTTTGCAGGATACTCTTAAGCCCCAAAGCCATTTTCTTAACGGATCTGTTCAAAATAAGCCACCTTCTCCTCTCTCTTTTTCACCCTAAAATCCTCTTCCCCCAAATAAATCAAACCTTCTTTTGGAATGATCTCCATCAACCTTGAAACGGTTCTATCTTCCAAAAAGTTAACCAGCTCTTTGGGATTCAAGTTTGTAGAAATTATAACGCTTTTTTGATTTCTATTCACCTCGTCTATAATAATTCTTATCTTCTGCCCTAACCAATCATAACATTAAAGGACGGCGGGCTTTATAAAACTTTATAAAAAAAGAAATCCTTAAGGGGCGGTGGGTATCAAAAAAAGAAGAAATCCTTAAGGGGCGGTGGGCGGGAATAGATAATAAATCTTAAAGGCAAAGCCTTTAAAAAAGGGATCCTAAGGGACTCCTTAGTCTTTAAAAAGGGATTAAAAGGGACGGAGTCCCTTCCACAAGGGGCGGTGGGCGGGAATAGATAATAAA
>NZ_JALY01000154.1:0-3048 GCF_002924615.1 Petrotoga halophila DSM 16923
CCTATCTTTATAAAACTTCTCATGAAGTTTTAGGTAATCTTTAAAGACATAATCTCTCAAATCTTTCTCCACAGTACGCTCCAATTCAAAGCGCTCCTTGAAAATAGTAGATAACAATCTATTTTCTTCATCGATTGAAAACCCAAATGGAATAAAACCCGTATCTCCATTCAAAAGATACCTTTGGATACCATTATCTATTGTTATAAACCCCAATTTTTTTAAAATCTCCTCTTGGCTACCCATGTTGTTGTAAACCGTAACAGGATTTTGGAAACTTTCTTCTGCGTTTCTTTCCACATAATTATCGTAAGGCTCTCTTTGGTGATAGTTGGTTATACCTTCATTGAAAGACAAAAGGTGGTCCAATGTTTTGATTTTGTTATCATAAAATTCTTCAATAAGCTTTTCTATTTTGAAAAGTTCAGCTTGCCTCAAACCAAATTCGTACAAATATTGGCTTTTCAGCAGTTCTTTCAATGGTGGCAAACCCTTTACACCTTTACCGTCTGCAAATGGAAAAAAGGCTGTAGGAATCCCCACCGTCTTATAAATCTCCTCAAAATTTCTCTCTTTCAAACTGTACAACTTCATCACCAGTACATCTATCAACCCTTCAGAAAGAAGCAGATAAGTATCAAGAGCGTTTTTGCTTTCTATAAACCCATAAAACTTAGAAACACTATCGATACTCTCCTCGTTGAAGTACAGTTCGTTTGGATATATCTCGGTATTCTGCTTTTTAATCGCCACGTTCAATCTGGCGAGTGCTTCTAACGCTTGAGCCTTACCAGAATCCTCAAACAAACCTTGTGGAACGGGAAGCTTTTTCAAATCCCCAACCTCCAAATCCACGCTTCCTGCAATAAAACTCTCCAAATAAGAAAACAAACTGCTATTGAGCAACCCCAAAAACCTAAAGATATCTTCATCTTTTGAAAAAAACAAACTACTCCCCTTACAATCGAACAAGAATCCAGAAGGAAGGTACCTAAAAGTTGCCCCTTTCGAGGTTGTCATCGTGTAAGTTATACCCTTTTTAAAATAATACTTTCTATTTGGAAGATAATTCCCCATCTTTGACAACAGATTGTAATTCTCTTCATCGAAGGCTATAACCCACCACAAATTGCCATACCATTTATTGTAAGGCCCACCTTTGGCATATGGGACCCATTTTTTGCCATCTTTAATATGATCAAAACTAATATCCTCTCTTCTAACTTCCCAAAAGAACCTCAAAAACCTATTGTTATCCCCAGTAGCTATCCCCTGTCGTGCATCGGCAAACTTATCTAACGGCTCGTTTTCAAAAGTACGAACAACATCTGAATTCACCCAATAGATGAAAGGGAACCTCGGAACCTTTGTAAAAATCCTCTTATCAACCCTAAAAACATACTTAGAAATATAATCCTCTCTCTTCTTTTCCTCACTTGCCGTGAGGCTGTCTTCCCAAATAGAAAATAAAGCCCTCTTCTTAGCATCTTTCCCATTAAAAGAGGTCAAGTTTATGTATTCACCTAAACTCCCTTCCTCACTTGCCGTGAGGTTGTCTTCACTTTTCCTCAAAACAAACATCGCTGTGTCAACTAAAGCGTTATCAAACACCCCTCCAAGGCCAAAGTGAACCAATCTTTCTATCTGAAAATTATCTAATATGAACCTTCTTGTCTTCTCATAACTTGCAATGAACATAAAAGTTTGAGGGGTGATCATACCAACAAATCCATCCGTCTTCACTAACTCGTAACTCTTTTTGATAAAGCAGGCGTAAAGATTCTTTTTAAACTCACTATAATCCTCGTTTATGTATCTCTTCAACTCAAAATCATAATCATAAGAATCCAAATACGGGGGGTTAGTCAAAACAATATCGTACTTCAAAGTAAGCACATCTAAAGCTTTCTTCAATCGCTCATCATCTATACCGGATTTTAAACTCAAAACATCCTCTGTTCTCATCAAACTTCCAGTCTTTTCAAACTTCTTCAAATACTCATTCTGCCCGTCCTCATTTGCCGTAAGGCTGCTCTCCTCTGGAACGGCTACTATGTTTGTTTCAATCTTCTCGCATGCTCCATCCTCCAAAGCCTTCAATCTCAACAACAAATTCGTAATCTCAACCGCGTTCTCATCGATATCTATACCGTATAAGTTCTTAGTAATTATAAGTTTTGGAATCAAAGCATCATCGTAACCCCTATTTTGGTACATCTCTTTCAACTTATCGTACACCCCTATAACAAAGTTCCCACATCCACAAGCTGGATCTATAATCTTAACATCCTCAATGTCCACACCCTTCTCATCCGTATAATATTTCCCCAACGTATTTTCCACCAAATAATCCACAATCCATTTTGGGGTATAAAACTGTGAAATAGCACCATTTTTACTCTTTAAATCCTTACCTGCCGTGAAACTGGCTTCGTTGAAATACTGGTAAGACCAAGAAATAATCTCCTCTTTCTTCCAATCTTCATCTTTCACACTCTGAAACAAATCTCTGACTTTTTCTATCGTTTCGCGAGTAATTCTGCTTTTAATCTCATCAACCAAATAACAACAATCAAAATCTCTTTTCAACAGTTGAACCCCAGAAAAATAATCACCTAAAATATCTGATTCCAACTCATTCTTATCTGCCCTGAGGCTGTTTCCTTTCGCCTGTAAAACTCTTAAAACAATAAAACTCAAAAAAACGTCCAACAAAACGCTCTCCTCATCTGCCGTGAGGCTGTCTTCCCCATTTATGACCTCCCTTTGCAGGATACTCTTAAGCCCCAAAGCCATTTTCTTAACGGATCTGTTCAAAATAAGCCACCTTCTCTTCTCTCTTTTTCACCCTAAAATCCTCTTCTCCAAGATAAATCAAACCTTCTTTTGGAACGATCTCCATCAACCTTGAAACGGTTCTATCGTCCAGAAAATTAACCAACTCCTTTGGATGCAAGTTTGATGAAATTATAACGCTTTTTTGATTTCTATTCACCTCGTCTATAACGATTCTTATCTTCTGCCCTATCCAATCATAACATTAAAGGA
>NZ_JALY01000084.1:0-4260 GCF_002924615.1 Petrotoga halophila DSM 16923
AGATGATTATTATAAAAATATACATTTCATTTGATTTTGAAGGGCTTGGGGGTGTCGCCCAATGGAACGATGTCACAAAAAATAATAAAGATTACAAACAAACATATGCTGTTAGGCAATTAAAAGCTTTGCTAGAAGAGTTAAAAGAACATGAGATCACTTTGTCAGATTCCCATGCGGAAGGGAACAACATTCCGTGGGAGATCACAGAAGAATTCCCAAACGTAAAATTAATCAGCGGTGGGATAAGAAAATATTATATGATGACCGGTATAGATGAATCTTTCGATAGGATGATCTTTTTTGGTTACCATGCTGGAGTTGGAGAGAAATACTCTACTATGGATCATACTTATTCAAGTTCCTCTATTCATAATATTTGGATCAATAAAGTAGAAATGAATGAAACTTTAATTAATGCCGCATACGGAGGTAGTTTTGGCGTTCCATTGGCAATGGTTGTTGGGGATGATAAACTCAAAAACCAATTGAATCCATATTTTAAACATTTATACTATGTAGAAACCAAAAGATCCTTAGGTAGATATTCTGCAGAGTTTAAACCTATGAAACAATTACTTGAAGAAATTAAAAGCACAACTAATGAAATGATAGATAAAAACAAAGAATATTTTGATGTCTACACATTCAACTCACCCATCGAGATGATTGTTGAATTTTCTGACACTTCAAAAGCTGATATGGTGGAATCTATGCCATTAACAGAAAGAATAGATGGAAGAAAGGTGAAAATAAGTAGCGACAATTATCGTGTGATTTTTGAGGCTCTTTTAGCGATAACATATATATGTGGAGCATAGAAAATAAGAGGTGATTAAAATGAGCAAAATACCAACAGATACAGCAATCTTTGCAGCGGGTTGTTTTTGGGGAGTAGAATACATGTTTAAAAAAGTCGCAGGTGTCATCGACGTAGTCAGTGGTTACACAGGTGGTTTTGTTGAAAATCCAACTTATGAACAGGTTTGTAGTGGGAAAACAGGTCATGCAGAATCTGTTTTAATTGTCTACGACCCAGACATAGTAAGCTACGAATCATTAGTCAGATATTTTTTTGAAATTCATGACTTTAGCCAAGAAAATGGTCAGGGGCCAGACATTGGAGAGCAATATAGAAGCGAAATATTTTACATAAATGAAGAACAAAAAGCAATCGCAGAAAAAGTAAAAGACGAATTAATCAATAGAGGTTTAAAAATTGTAACCAAGATAACTAACGCTTCAGAATTTTACAAAGCAGAGGATTATCACCAAAATTATTATGAAAAAACAGGAAAAGCCCCTTATTGCCACTTCAGAAGAAGAGTTTTTAAAAATGATTATATCAAATTCTTAGTGTAGAATAAGGGGAATACGTGACTTTCCTTCTGTTCATCAACCAATCGTAGATTGTTGTTTTAAAAAGGCGAAGGGTATAGAAGGATATATGATGATTTTTATTTTATTATTGGTATTTCCATAATTCAAAATCTTTGATCATCGTTGAACAATCCACCAATGAAACCTCTGCCCATATTTCTATTTTCTCCCTTGTTTTGATACTTTGCTGCTGCGTTTATTCTGTCTGCGAGTCTTGAAAACGGAAGACTTTGTAGATAGATTGTCCCTGGACCATTGAGTTTTGCTATGAACAAGCCTTCTCCACCAAAAAGTGAATTTCTAAAACCACCTATAAACTGAACATCATAATTCACAGTTTTAGAAAAACCTACCACACAACCGGTATCTACTTTTAAAATTTCACCGGGTTGTAATTGCCTTTCGATTAAAGCCCCTCCAGCATGAATAAAAGCCATGCCATGTCCTTCTAATCTTTGAAGAATGAAGCCTTCTCCACCAAATAAACCTGTGCCTATCCTTTTAGTAAACTCTACTTCTATTTCTATCCCATTTGCTGCACATAAAAAACTATCCTTTTGGCATATAAAAGTCCCATTGAATTCTATTAAATCGATCGGTACAATCTTACCTGGATAAGGAGCTCCAAAAGCAACATGCCCTTTGCCTTCCCCATTTTGTACAAAGTTTGTTATAAAAAAACTTTCTCCAGTCATCATTCTTTTCAAGCCTCTGAAAAGACCTCCACCTGTGTTGGTTTGCATCACTATTCCTTCTTCCATATACATCATAGCACCAACTTCAGCCCTAATCCCTTCTCCTGGGTCAAGCTCAATTTCCACTAGTTGCATGTCATCACCATAGATTTTGTAATCTACCATATCAGCCATTTTCTAAATCCTCCTTAAATTCTAAAATTTGTTGTCTTTAGAAATTTTGAAAACTCGATATATAGCGCCCCTTAGCCCCGCTCCCATCCATAAGGAAGAGTAGAAGATTTTGCCCGTTCCCCCGCAGAGGTTTTAATTCTTTCATATTATAATTTATTTATATAAAAAATTAAAAATAGAATTTTTTAGATAGTCTTGATTTTTATTTTTTTTATGATATAATATTAATGGTAATTAAGAGAAAATTAATTAACAAAATGAGTGCCGAGGGCTTTTTGCCCTCGAGCTTTTTTATAAAAAATATTTTTTGAAATGAAAGGGGTGAATGCCATGTTAACCAACAAAGAAATTAAACAGTTAATATGGGAAAAAGCCGATAACGTTGCTTCTAAGTTGGGTCTTGAAATTTTTGATATCTTAATTAAAGGTAGTAATAAAAATAAAATTCTAGAGATTGTTATCGATAAAGCAAACGGATACGTGTCCATAGGAGATTGTGAAAGATTTTCCAAGGTTTTTGACCCTTGGTTAGACGAAATTGATCCCTTTGACAAGAGTTATGAGTTAGTAGTTAGTTCTCCTGGACTCGATAGAAAATTGAGAGGCAAAAAAGATTACGAAAGATTCAAAGGAAAATTAGCAAAATTTATTTTAAAAGGTAAAGAAAAGAAACACCCTGTATTAATTGGGTATATTGACGATATATTGGAAGATCAGATTAAAATTACTGAAAAAGATTCTGGAAAATTATTCAACATTGATTTAAACGAAATAGATAAAGCAAATTTAGAAATTGAATTGTAAAATTTGAAAGATATAGGAGGTGTAGAACATTGAATTTAAACCTATTAGAAGCTTTAGACGCCTTGGAAAGAGATAAAGGTATAAGTAGGGACTCGTTGGTCGATATTATAGCTAAATCTATTAAAAGTGCATACAAAAAAAATTATGGGGCAAAAAATGTTGAAATTGAAATCGATAAAAACTTAACAAAATTGAATGTTTTTCAATTATGGAAAGTCGTTGAAAAAGTTGAAAACCCTAAAGAAGAAATTTCTTTGGATGAAGCTAAAAAAATTAATCCAAAAATAGAAATAGGTGAAATGGTAAGAAAAAAGATCAATCTTAAAAAGGACTTTAGAAGAGTTGCCGCTCAAACAGCAAAACAAGTTATACTTCAAAATTTGAAGGAACTAGAAAAGAAAAACTTGTTTGATAAATATGTAGCTTTAAAAAATAGGATTTCAACCGCTGAAATAATTAAAGTCAGTGATGAATATATTGACATTAGAATAGGAAAATTAGAGACTAAACTCCCTATGAAAGAGACAATTCCTGGAGAAACTTTTAAAAGCGGAGAACTTGTAAAAGTTTATATAAAAAACATTCAAAACACATCAAAAGGCCCAAAAATTATGGTTTCAAGAACTGTACCTGAACTCATTACAGAACTACTATCATCTATCGTACCCGAGATAGAAGAAGGGATCATAAAAATTGTAAAAATAGTCAGGGAACCCGGAATACGGACTAAAGTTGCTGTTGTTAGTTCCATGCCAGGAGTTGATCCTGTAGGTGCTTGTATCGGTGAAAAAGGCTCAAGAATTAGTGAGTTACTAAAAGAATTAAAAAATGAAAAAGTAGATATTATAGAATATTCAGAAGATCCTAAAATTTTTATAAAGCACGCTCTTGCCCCTGCTGAAGTAAAAAATATAATTCTTAACGAAGACGAAAGAACCGCTTTTGTTTACGTCCCTGAGAATCAACTTTCTTTAGCTGTGGGAAAGGGCGGTCAAACCGCTAGATTGGCAGCAAAAATTACCGGATGGAAAATTGATATACACTCATTGAAATAAGCACACAAATCGGGTGGGAGTGCGCATGCTGGGCGCACAAATAAAAATACCGCATCTAACTGACTGATGCGGTATTTTTTTAGGGGTGAGAAGATACAAATAAATCAAAATATATTACTTTTAAAAAAAGTGAGGGGGCGATACCTACTCTC
>NZ_JALY01000036.1:0-15536 GCF_002924615.1 Petrotoga halophila DSM 16923
TAGAATGTATTGTAGATGAAGTAAGAAAACAAGAAGGAGTAAAATTATTAGATTACTCTATGGATAAAGACCACAACAGAAGCGTAGTTACTTTTGTGGGAGAACCTGATATGGTAATAGAAGCAGCTTTTAACGCCTGTAAAAAAGCGGCTGAGTTGATAGATTTGAGAACTCATAAAGGTGAACATCCAAGAATGGGGGCTACAGACGTTATCCCGCTCATTCCAATTAAAAACATATCGATGCAAGAGTGTGTAGAATACTCTAAAAAATTGGCAAAAAGAATAGGAGAAGAGTTGAATATCCCCGTAATATTGTATGAAAAATCAGCCAGCCGACCTGAAAGAGAAGATTTAGCCGTTATAAGAAAAGGTGAGTTCGAAGGGATGTTTGAGAAATTAAAACAAGAAGAGTTCAAGCCAGATTTTGGCCCAGATCAACCGCATGAAAGTGCAGGAGTTACCGCCGTGGGCGCCAGGATGCCTTTGATAGCTTTCAACGTGAACCTGAATACCAACAATTTAGACATTGCAAAAAAGATAGCCAAAGCGGTTAGGGGGAAAAGTGGAGGATTTAAATACTGTAAAGCGTTAGGTTTTGAATTGAAAGAAAGGAATATAGTCCAAGTTTCCATGAATATGGTTGATTACACAAAAACACCTTTGTACAGAGTATTTCAAGTGATAGAAAACGAAGCGAACAGATATGGAGTGAACGTTGTTGGAAGTGAAATAGTTGGATTGGTACCGATGAATGCCCTTGTTGATACAGCTGATTACTTTTTAAAATTAGAAGATTTCAGCTATGACCGCGTTTTAGAAAATAAAATTTATGGTGATTGATATGGATGAAAAAGCTACTTTGGTGATAAAAAACATTTCAAATTTAATAACGATGAAGGGGCCTAATAGGCCAAGAAAGAAAGAGGAAATGTCAGAAATTGGCTTAATTAAAAATGGAATCATTTCTGCTTCAAAAGATAAGATTATCTACGTTGGAAGTGGTGACTTGCCAAAAGACATAGAAATAGCTCAAGATGCAAAAATTATAAACGCCCAAGGGAAAACTGTAACACCCGGTTTAATAGACTCTCACACTCATTTGGTTCATGGAGGCTCAAGGGAATACGAATTATTTAAGAAGTTAGAAGGTAAAAGTTACTTAGATATTTTAAATTCTGGGGGAGGAATACACGACACCGTCGAATCAACTAAAAAAGCGTCTTTCGAAGAATTACTTAAAAAGGCAGAAAAGAGTTTAAATAGAATGTTATCTTATGGAGTAACAACCGTTGAAGCAAAAAGCGGTTACGGGCTTGATGACTTTGACACAGAATTGAAACAGCTTGAGGTCATAAGAGAACTCAATAGAATTCACCCCATAGATTTGGTTCCTACATTTTTGGGGGCGCATGCCGTACCTAAAAAGTACCAAGACAACGTCGATAAATTCGTAGATATACTCATAACTGAAATGATCCCGTATGTAGCAGAAAAAAATTTAGCTAAATTTTGTGATGTATTCTGTGAAAAAGGAGTTTTCTCAGTTGATCAATCCAGAAAAATACTCTCTGCTGCAAAAGAACGCGGTCTATTTCTCAAAATTCATGCAGACGAAATAGAACCTTTAGGAGGTGCCGAATTAGCTGCTGAGTTAGGTTGTGTTTCGGCAGATCATTTGGTAGGTGCAAGTGATGAAGGCTTGAAAAAAATGGCCCAGAACAATGTAATAGCCACACTTCTTCCCACAACAACTTTCTTTTTGCAAAGTGAGAAGTATGCAAATGCTAGAAAGATGATTGAACTTGGTATACCAATTGCATTGTCGACCGATTATAACCCAGGAAGTTCGCCTACAGAAAATTTACAATTGGTTATGACGTTTGGGGCACTAAAATTACATATGAATCCAAGGGAAATAATTACATCGGTTACTATTAATGCGGCTTGTGCACTGAAATTAGAAGATAAAATTGGTAGTTTGGAAGTAGGTAAAAAAGCTGATATGGCGATTTTCGATGTACCTAATATAGAATACTTAATATACCACTTCGGAGTAAACCACACTCAAACTGTCATAAAAAATGGAGAGGTATATGATATGATCTCGGTCTCTTGACAAAGCCTATAACGTAGTGTATAATAATTTTGATATATTAACATAAGCAACTTTTTGCCGGGGTGGTGGAATTGGTAGACACGTATGGTTGAGGGCCATATGAGTATTTACACTCGTGCGGGTTCAAGTCCCGCCCCCGGCACCAGAATGAAGGATCGTGTTTTACGATCCTTTTGTTTTTTGAATTAATTTTATTATATTCCTGATTGATAATCTCACTTCTGATTTCTATCTACTGGGGGGTAAAAGTATAGAAAAGAAAACTGAGGTTAACTTTCCCTTTTTTATTGAATTATTAATTGCCTTTTCTTTGTTATTAGTACTTTCCTACTTGAATAAAGCCGCTGTATTAATAGGTTATATTTTGTTTCTTTTTCTTTTAAAACTCTTGGAGAAAGATAGTTTAAAAGTCTTTTTAATCGCTATTTTATTGTTTCCTGCCTTGTTATACATTCCCATCAACCTAAATTCAGAAGTAGGTATTTTAGGAAAAATTATAGACAAAAGAGGAAATTATTATACAGTATTTTCAAAAAAAATCTATTATGAAAATCAGTGGCAGAAATACAGGAATTATTATAAATTTTACTATGGTGAATTCAGCACCGTTCCCATCACCACCGGCAAAAACGTCTACATATACGGGACAATTGAAAACGATTTTTTTAGAGCTGAGTATGTGGCTCCTGCCAACAACAATTCGATTATGAAGATAAAAGATCTTGCAACTAATAGATTGTCTGAAAACATTCAAAATAATGAGGCACTTGATATACTGACGAGCTCTTTTATGGGTAATATACGGGATAAAGAGGTATTTCAAAAAACAGGAACTCTGCATCTATTTGCAGTTTCGGGTATGCACGTTTACATAATTTACTCGATGATCAGCTTCTTTCTGAACTTTTTTATCTTGAAAAGGAATCTAAGACTCATCTTATACTCTACTATCATCGCTTTTTATTTGATTTTTACCGGATTCACCCCAAGTTCTGTACGAGCTGTATTGCTTTTAATTACGTTGAACTTATTCAGACTTTTCGACGTCCCTGTTAGCTCTTTCAACATCTTAGGATTAATAGGATATCTCAACCTATTGTTAATTCCCAATAATCTTATGAACGTTAGTTTCCAAATGAGTTATGCTGCAACTTTTATGATTTTATTTACAATGAACCATGTAGAAAATCAATATTTTAGATCTTTATCTGTCCCCATAGCTGCATATATCGGTATATTTCCTATAGCTCTGATACACTTTGGAGAGATTTCTTTGATTGGACTTTTCATAACGCCTATTCTAACCCCTGCTATTTCATTACTAATCTTATGTAGCGTTCTTTCAATATTATTGCCTTTCAATTTTGTTCATTCTTTTTCAACTTTTTTTGCATTATCAATAAAAAATTTCGTAAATCTTTTTACCTTTTATGAACCAATTGAATTTAGTTCTTTATTTATTCCCTTATTTCTATGGAGTTTGATCTTTTTACTTTATGTCTGGCTTCTTCAAGTTAAAAAAAGAAAAAAGGCCCCAATTAAATAGAGGCCTTTAATTTCGAATTATACTTGTTTACATTGGAGGTTCTTCATCCAAAAGATCTTCTATTTCTGATTGATCAGAAATTTCAATTTTTACAATCCATCCTTTATTTTCGGCGTCTTCGTTTATTATTTCTGGATTGTCTTCAAGATCTTTGTTAACTTCAACAATTTTTCCACTTAAAGGTACATATATATCTTCGGCTGACTTCACAGATTCTATGGTGCACAGGACTTCACCTTTTTTTACTTCTTTGCCAACTTCTGGTAATTCAACGTAGGTTACATCACCCAATTCTTCAGCGGCTTTCGCAGAAATTCCGACAGTCGCAATATTTCCTTCTATTGTTACATATTCGTGGGTAGCTGTGTATTTCTTCATAATACTTGACTCCTCCTTTTAATTTGTAATTTTTGTTGTCTATAGAAATCAAAAAAGTTGCTATAGCGCCCTTCCCCCGCATCCCACCCAAATGATGAGATAATCAATAGCCTGCCTTTTTTACCGCTCTGATTACCCCAACAGTTATTAAAATCGCTATTATGATCTCTGGAATACCGTTTGTTAGGCCTATAGCCAACACTACCCCACCTACGGCTTCCCTTGCTACTCCCATAGCGGTAGCTATCCTGTCGGCAAATAAGAGATACATCATACCTAAAACACCTGCGGTGTTAGTAAAAGTTCCTAAAGCAGCACTTACACCAATAGATACGCTATCTCTCCACTTTGAAACTTTTTCTTTATTACTCGAGAAAAGTTCAAATACTAATCTGTATGAATAATATGAAACTAAACCAATCAATATTCTTGGTAGCACAGAAACTAAAGGATTAACAAAAGCAAAAGACAATATGTTTGGCCTTAAAAGTGCTTGAATTATACTAGATACGCCAAATATTAAACCTATAACCATTCCTGCAATAGGTCCCTCCAATATTGCCCCAATTATAACTGGAATATGCATAGTTGTTGCATTCGCTGGAGGAATAGGGATAAATCCCAATGGAGTAAATCCTAGAACAAAAGAAATACCAGATAACAACGATATAGTTACCAAACGTTTGGTTTTTGCTCTCATGTTTTCTCTCCTTATAATGCGAAAAGTTAGCTACATACATTTAACTATTTCAAATAACAGTCAAACCACGTGGTAATTTCTTTTAATCTTCTTATTCGATGTTTTGGTTTTCCGCTTCTGCTCAACTCATGATTTTCTCCTCTGAACATAACAAGTTTTGATTCAACACCATTGTATTTGAGTGAAGTGAACATCTGCAATCCTTCAGCCAACCAACAACGGTAGTCTTCTTCAGAATGTATAAACAAAGTTGGAGTTTTAACGTTATCGGCGTATTTCATAGGTGAGTGGAACCATAACTTTTCATAATCACTCCAGGGAGTGGCTGCTTGTTGATCTTCAACGAAATAGTAACCGATATCGGTAGTGCCAAATTTAGCTATCCAATTTGCTATACTTCTTTGAGAAGCGGCAGCCTTGAACCTATCAGTATGTCCAATTACCCAGTTGGTCATATAACCACCATAAGAACCACCTGTTACCCCTATTCTATTTTCGTCTATGAAAGAGAACTTTTCCAATACTTTATCAACAAAGTCCATTATGTCTTCATAGTCTATTGTTCCATACTTTCCTCTGATATCTGCAAACTCATCCCCTCTTCCATCACTTCCTCGGGGATTACAAAACATAACAACATAACCCTCATTTGCCCAATACTGCATTTCATGGAAAAAAACATCTCCACCATAAACGGTTTTTGGGCCACCATGAATATCTAAGATTGCAGGGTATTTTTTGTTCTCTTCAAAATTTACAGGTTTCATAACCCATCCTTCTATTTCTATCTCACCTTTACCAAGGAAAGTTATCCTCTCTGGCTTAGATAAAGTTTTTTCTTCTACTACCCATTCGTTGAAAGTAGTTAGTTGTTTCTCTTCATTGCCTTCTAATTCGTATAGTTCTTGAAGTTTCACATCTCTCATTCCTATAAAGATAATACGATCTTTAAATACATCAAAACCATCAACGGATCCGTTTTTTGTGGTTAATTTTTCTCTCTTACCTCTCTCATCTATTTTATTTATGAAAGAACTGCCATACTCTGTGGTTTCAAAATAAAGGTAATCGTTCTCCACTTTGAATTCACTGTTAGAGCCATATCTACAATCAGAACCTACAGAACTCCAAGTACTAAAATCAAAATCAGTTTGAATTTGTTTCGCTTCTTTTGTTTGTAAATCCATCAAATAAAATTTGGGATTTTCATTGATTCCGTACTCTTTCATATTGGAACCTAAGAAAATTATTTTCTCTTTTAGAAAGTCTGCATATACGTAATTGAAAGGGTCTTCGTGTGTTAATTTTTCTAAACTTTCTTTCTTTAAGTCATATAAATAAAGATCGGATCTTATTTCCATTTTATCTTTAAAAGTGTTGGAAATAAAAAGCATTAAATCTTTCTCTTTATTCAATTTAAAACCTTCAACGTTTGTCAATTCATCTGTTATAGGGGTAACTTTCTTATCTTCTAACGTATAAATGTATAATCTATTCCTTTTCTTGTTGGTAAATCCCTTTCCATTCGACCAGAAAGGTATTTCATCTAAAACTTCGTAATCTTTTTCTTCTTTGAGCTTATCCAGTTCCTTTTCTTTTTCTTCCTTTGAAAGGTTCTCCAAATTTTTATATTTCGGGTCATAAATACCAGTTACAACAAACTTATCTTTAGATATGGGCTCGATATCTGATGCAAAGAATGGGAGTTCGAAATATTTTTGAGCTTCTCCACCTTTGATGTTTATTATATAATAAATGGTAAAAGGTTCTCCTTTTTCCTTCCTCTTTTTATCCTTTTCCTCTCTCACTGTTGAGAAGATGATATTCTCATCGTCCAACCATACATAAGAGCTTTCTTGATTGAAAGCGGTAAGTTTGTTGATCGTTTTATTATCAACATTGTAAAGCCATATGTTTGAAAGATACTTGTTCTCATCTACATCCATCTCTGAGACAACAAAGGCTAAGTTTTTACCATTCGGTGAAAATTTTGTGTTAGATATAAACTTGTACTTTGTAAAATCCTCTAAAACTAATTTCTCCATTACACTACCTCCTCACGAAATATAATTATTACTGTCGTTAGAAACTCTAGTGCTTACACCTTTTTAAAATCAAAACCTAATTTTCAGTTTGATAGATCTTTGGTTGAGATATTTCAACAAAAGGATCGTCCTGAAATATTAAAGCGTTACTTTCCATACTTTCTTGCCTATCAATGTTATCTATAATTTCTGGACCATAGGTAAGCTGATACAAAGAGTAATTATAAGGGATCCCTATTTCTTTCAATCTTTTAATATCTCTCAACCAATCTGGTTCTTCAACTGGAGCATCTGATGAAATAAAAAGAGACACTTGTGATCTGTATAAATCATAAAATCTAAAGGCATCATTTACCCTTTCACCTAATCTATCTTCAATAAAAACCTTATCGGATTCCATGAATTGAGGTTGTATGTCTACAATAAGGTTATGTTTTTTAATCCTTTCTATTTGATTAGATCTAAGTACTATAGCATGAATTATTCTATGCCTTAATTTAGGATTGACCTTTTCAAAAACTCGTAAAATTTGTTCTATAGCCCCGTCTCCTATAGCATGAGCAGCTAAATGAAGCCCATTGTTTTCACAAAATTCAACGACCGCAGTCAGCTCAGTATCTTCCCATAATTTTTCCCCGTACGTATTGGAATCGTTGTACTTATTAAGCAATAAAGCTGTTCGTGCTCCTAGGGAACCATCTAAATATATTTTAACACATTTAAATTCGTTAAAGTATCCTAGTTCATAATATTTTGAAAGCTCACTATAATCCTTAACGGCAACTTTTTCATATACAAAAAACTCATTATCATGTACAAACGGCAAGTTATCTTTAGAAATACCATGTAAATCATCTGAATGGACAAAACCATAACCTTTATTTTTTAGATACTTCTTTGAGGTTTCGTAATTATTTTTTACGTCTGTGAAAGGGCCAAAGGTTTTATAAAATTTATCGATTGTACTTTCTTTGATTTTTCCTTCTTCAAAATCCACGTAATTACTTGAATCTGAAAAATCAATACTCTCAAAAACCTTTGAATTCACAACCGCAAAATGTCCGCATCTTCTAACCAGCATGATGGGGATTTCTCTATTTATTGAATCCAAAAAATCTTTATCGGGATTTGCAAACTCTTCAGTCCAACCTCTTAAAACAATTTTATTCGATCTTTTACTGACAATTTCTTCTATAATGCTTTTTATTTCAGATAGTTTCTTTCTCTCCAAAGTCGGTTGAGACAGTTTTTCTCCCAATCCCAATATATGTAAATGTGAATCTGTTATCAATGGAGTAACAAATATCTGCTTGTTGTGTTTGGTACTTACAAATTTAAACTTACCACTTCGACTGAGTTTAAACAAAATTCACTTTCCCCTTTTTTAGGTCACTGTTTATTACTTTATCTTAATTCTAACATAAAACTCAACAAAGAAACAGTCCTGTGAATGTAGGGAGTTTAGTAACAGAAATTACCTCGACTACGAAACGTTCACTCTTATAAATGGGAGTGATTTACATTTTAATAGAGAGAAGTGAAATGTCATCTTTATTCTGAAGAAACCAAAAATACTGAAAAGTTTAAAGAAGCTGTAAACTAAGTAAAATTTAGAAACAGTAGGAACCAAAAAATAATGGCGCTTAATTTCGGCGCCTTTATTTTTAGAATCTATAAATGAAAAGGAATTTAGTAGGTTGAAATTGTTGAAGGAATATTAATTCACTTTGAAAAAAATAGCTAAATATCCTAGATTAGCAAAGCGGTATTTGATATCTTCGAACCTCATTTCGTTTATAATAATATTAGATATCAGCCTTTGAAAAGGTAGCCAAGTAATATGATCAATGGGGACTGTCATCTTTCTAGGTCTTCCTAAGTTTTCCCATAGAACCCTTCTTGTGTTTTTGGGTAAGGTTTTATCAAAAGCTGCTTCTAAGAATGTCACCTTTTCTCTATCTAAAAATTTGGAATAAGCTGCAGGATCGACCTTCATCAACGGATGTATGTTTGAATTTAAAAACTCTTGAATGTCCTTAAACTCTCCTATCCTCTTTAAATCATTTTGAAAGGTCTTTTTTAGCCTTTCTCTATCGCTTAAATAAGCTATCTGATCCTTCTTTTTAAGTAGTTCCCTTCTTGTAAATTCCAAGGTAGGTGATTCCCATATAAGTTCAGCCATGTTTCCACCACTGGCTATAATGAAATTGTGCTTTATTTCAGGATTTAAAGCATTAACGATAACAGATACCATGCCCCCAAGACAGTATCCTATCATGAAGTTTCGCTCATGCCAAAGTTCGTTTGCTTTCAAAAAATCTATGATACTTAATATATCAACAACCGCATGTTCCCAGGTGTTTAAGGTTGTATAAATATCAGCAGAAAAATAATTTTTACCACTCATAGATCCGTTAGATGTTCTGGTGTAATTGTCCGGTAATATTGGTACTACAGCCCTTATACCTAATTTGGAAAAATATCGTCCCATTTTTAAGATATATGTAATGTTTTTGGTTCCCAACCCATGAAGTATCAAAGCAACACCCAAAGCTTTCCCTCGAGGCTCAAAAAGATAGATTTCATTAGCTTCTGTACCTTTTTTATTAAATTTGTATAAGGAATTAAATTTTATTAATGATTCTCTATAATTTTTGCCTTTATTTATGAAAGCTTGAGTAAATTCTATATTTTGTTTTGCATAACGAAAATCTATTTTAAAATCCTCTTGTAACATAGGTTCATCTCCCCAATTTCGTTGATCTTTATTTCTATACAGCTCTTCTATCTAATGTATCAACAGTCTCCGTATTTTGACATACTTTTTTAATAAAACTCACCGTTTTTTCAACAAACTTCTGGGTTAAAACATCTTTTAATTCCAATTCAAAAGAATGCTTCCCTTTCGGATGAATTAACAATGCAGAAGGAACACCACATTCTTTTATCTTCTGGTTTAACTTTATAGAAGTTGTTACCGGGACGGTAGCGTCTTTTTCCCCATGTACTAACAATGTTGGAACCATTCTTTCAGATATATAATTTATAGGTGAATATAGCTTATATTCTTCAAATTTTGTTTTAGGGGTACCTTTCATTGTGGTTGTAACTGCAAACTGGGCAAAAAGCGAATCAACTTGCTTACTCCAGAGATCTAAAAGGTCTGATGGAGCGTACCAAGCTACAACTCCTTTTATGCCCTTCATCTTTTCAAAATGATTATAGTAAGAGTTATATGCTGCATAATAAAGGGACAACGTACCACCTGCTGACGTCCCCATCAACACGATATTTTCTTTGTCTAAACTGAGCTCTTCACTATGATCTTTTATATAATTTAGGGCATCGTTGTAATCTTCTATCAACTCTTCATACCTGTTGAAATAACCATACCTATAATCTATTGCGACAACAGCAAATCCTCTACTAGCTAAAAACTTGCCCCATTCAGTTACGCTTGATAACTTCCTACTTCCTGTTATCCAACCTCCTCCATGAGCAAAAAAGAGTACAGGATACTTGCTTTTTATTTTAGAAGGATAATATACATCTAATTTCAAAGGTATCTTTTCCTTTTTATACTCCACAGTAATTGCATCAGTATAAGAACCTTTCTTAACTTCCAATGGAAGATTCCCAAATACAGATTTCTTAATTGTTTTTACGTTTAACAAAATTATTAGAAAAAAAGTTATTAAAGCATTCCAGAAAAAGAGAAAAAACAAAAGAATAAATCCAAAGATTTTAGCAATTTTTTTATACTTATTCTTCTCAGAAACTTCTTCGTTCACGTTTTCGTTAATTATTCAAATCACTCCAATAGAGTTTTATTGTCTATTAACCTTAATTTTTTCTCTGTTTATCACAAAAATATCAGATTCTGAATAATAATTAGTAAAAAAAACATATTTTTTGTCCGGTGTATATGTTGGATAGAAACAATCATTTGTCAACATGCCTGATAAATTTCTCTTTTCTCCATTATCGTATTCATATATACTGAAATAGGTTCCATTGAACTCTGAGTACACAAGAAGCTCTGAACCGTTAGACCAATTATCGGTTTGATTATTTGGTTGTGCGATTAAAGGTGAGATACTGTTTTCTTCATCAACAAAGTAAACATTCATACTCGCCGTTTGATGATCCACACCATAAAAACTGATTTTGTTACCATCCCACTTAGTGGGCCTAAATTTCAAAAGATCCTTTGATTCTGTTAATTTCTCAAGTTTATCGTAGTATAAGTCATAGATCCAAACTTCCGTCCATTGGCCAGTATCTTCATCCATAGTGAATAGAACCAAGGTATTGTCATAAAAATATGGTGAATAAGCATTCTTATCTGTCGGGCTTATTCTTTGAATCTCCTTAGTTTTTAAATTATACAATACAATGTCCCATTTTCCAAACAATGTGGTTTGAAAAGCTAAATATTCATTGTTTGGAGAAATATCAGGAAAATACTCAGCGGAATACTCCAAAGGAATCTTCTTTTCTCTGGCTTCTTCAAAGTCAAAAATATAAATTTCCCTATTTCCAATATATCTATCGCTTACAAGATATATCTTATTATTTTGAAAAACAGGGTATTCATCTACCCCTTTCCAAAACGTGATCTGTAAAACATCCCAATTTTCTCCATATAGAAACCTTTGAAAGGACAATGTCTCCAGAGTTTTCGTCGCAAACTTTTCTACCCAATCATCAGTTTCACCAGATTCTTCTGAATAAGAAAAGCCCCCACCATCAAAGTAACCAAAAGCAATTGTGATATTTTCCTTGGTATTTGTAAATATGTTCATTGTCACATCATAATCACTGATATTTATTGAGTTAGACATCGCATCTTTTATTTTTATATTGTACATATAACTTCCAATATTTTTTATTTTTTCTGCAATTTGATTTGTTATCCACGTATTATCGTTTAAATTTATAATCATATTATCTTTGGATAGATTTGCAGAAAAAGATCCCAACGCAATGGAAATAAATGCAAAAACCAAAATTATTTTTTTTATCATCTATTTTCTCACCTTATAAATTTTCTGCAATTTTTCTGAAATGGTAACCGTAAATTGAAAGAGAAATCATCTTTGGTAACGCTTTAGGTTTCTTAAACAAACTCCAAAAAAGAGTTCCCCAATATTGTTTCCTTTCTTTACCAATAATTCCTAAAATAATAATGGATTTAATAAAAGCGTTTATTTCTTGGAAGCCTATTTTGGCCTTTGAGAATCCAGGTACCTTATAATTAGTCAAAAATTTTTTCAAACGATCATAATAGTTTTTGGGCTGATAAAGCTTAGCAACCAGATTTTTGTAATTTTTGATTAGGAATTCCAAGTTCATCTTTGGAATAATATTTGTATTGATATCCACATTGTTTCCACTTATTTCCCCCCGTAACCTATTTTCCTTGAGTAATCTTGAATATAATTCACTTCCCCTTGGGGCATTTAATATACCAACCATGGCAGTAACTATGCCGTTTTTCTGTATAAACTCGAATTGTCTATCGAAAATTGTGGGTTTATCGCTATCAAAACCGACAATAAAGCCTCCCTGTATTTCAAAACCAAAACTTTGAATTTTTTTGATAGACTCTTCTAGATCTTGTTTGATATTTTGATACTTGTTAGCTTCTCTCAGACTATCTGGATCAGGGGTCTCCAAACCAATAAAAACTCTGTCAAAGCCTGCTTTGAACATCAGATCCATGAGTTCATCATCATTAGAATAATCTATAGAAACTTCGGTATAGAAAGAAAAAGGGTAATCATGAGTTTCTTGCCACTGTATTACTGCGGGTAATATTTCTTTTTTTAACTTTGATTTATTTGAGATAAAATTATCATCTACAAAGAAAACGGAATGCCTCCAACCTGCATCGTACAAAGATTGAAGTTCTCGGATCAATTGTACGCTTGTCTTAGTTCTGGGTTTTCTACCATTCAAGGCCGCAATATCGCAAAATTCACAATTATAAGGGCATCCTCTAGAATACTGGATGCTCATGGACCCATACCATTTGAGATTTAACAGATCCCACCTAGGAATAGGTGTAGCTTCTACATTACAAAAATTAGGTTTCGCATAATATCTTTTAAATTTATTTCTTTTGATATCTTTAACAAGCTCATCCATTAATTCTTCTGCTTCTCCAAGAACAAAATGGTCCACAGTATTTTGAAATGTATCGGGTTCCATTGTAAAAAGAGGGCCACCAGCGACTATAGGTTTACCATAGTCGTTACATTGTTTGATTACCTTTATAGCAGACTCTCTTTGAACAGCCATGGCACTTATAAAAACATAATCTGAATTTAGTATATCCTCTTTTTTTAATTTTTCGCAATTCATATCCACCAACCTAACGTTCCATTCTTTTGGTAGATAAGAAGCTATTGTAATCAAACCCAAAGGTGGCAAAGCAGCACGTTTGGAAATAAATTTCAGCGCGTGTTTAAAGCTCCAAAATGTTTCGGGATAAGCAGGATAAACTAAAAGTATGTCCATAGTTACCCCTCCTTCTGAGTCTTTTACTGCTATCAGTCTGATGAGCTCTTTCTTATCAATTTAATTATACCACACTTTTTCATTTTAAATTTTAAAAGTGAAAAAAGTGAATATCTTTAGGAAACGTTTTCATTTTTTTAAAAAAAGAATGATAGAATAACCAGAAGTAAACTATGGGAGGAATTTTATGTTTTTAGGATACCACATTCTAATAAAATTTTTTAAAAATGGAGAATTAACAAACGATTTCCCAAAAGAGAGTTATCGTTATTACGAGAAAAATGCAATAGACGGAGATCTCCAAGGTGTCATTCAAGAATTAGACTATTTAAAAGAGCTTGGGATAGATTTGATATATCTTGGACCCATTTTTAAGAGTAAAACCACACATGGATACGATATTACCAATTATTTTTCTATTTCAGAAAACATAAGTTCCAATTCCGAAGAAGAAGCTAAAGCTATCTTTACAAAGCTTATTGAAGATGCTCATAAAAGAGGGATAAAGGTTATTATCGATCTAGTACTTAACCATGCCTCAAAGGAGTTTGATTTTAATTCCGTCCCTAAAGATTTGAACGTTAAAACTGAAACTCCCCGTTCACCTCAAGAAAAAAGATGGCAAAGATCCTTTTTGTTCTGGAATCTAGATGACGAAGATACAAGAGAATTTTTAATAAGGGTTGGGGAATATTGGTTAAAAAACTATGAAATAGATGGATTTAGATTGGACCATGCCTTGGGCTTGCCATTTAAATTTTTAGAGGAATTTTCTATAAGGATGAAAAAAATAAAAAAAGATGTGGTAATTTTAGGTGAAGTATGGGAAGACGAAGGAGATAAGTTAAAAAATTTTAAACTCCTTAAAAAGTTCAAAGGGGATGACGCTCAACGTTTTACCAGTATGTTTGATTTTTCTACTTACGATACTATTAGAGAAGTTTTAGGAAAGAAAAATGGATCATTACTTGATTTATACAATCAAATAGTATTATCAAACCAATTAAACGAAAGGGAATTCCAGTTAACTTATTTTATCGAAAATCACGATCTTCCAAGGTTCATAGATATATGCCAAGAAATAGAAATATTTTACATTGCGCTTGGTTTATTAATGGCTCTTACAGGAAATGTGATGCTAGAATATGGTAATGAGATAGCTTTAAAAGGAGACCAAACAATTCACAATTTTCACGAAAGTGGAAGAGTTGCGATGAAATTCAAAGAAGATTGGTCAGATCTACAGAAACAAACCTTTAATTACTGTAAAAACCTTATTAATTTAAGAAAAGTTCACCCCTCTCTATCATCAGGAAGTTACGAACTTCTTACTTCAGAAGAAAATCTACTAATTTTTGAAAAGAAAGCCGTATATGATGAGATAAAAGTAGTAATTTATACCGGAGAACAAGCACATCAATTAGATAAAGAATATTTTGACCTCATTAAAAATGCCAAAGTTTTAACATTAAAAAAAGGCATTTATTATCTTCAATAAATTCAAAATATATTTTTCAGCTCTATAAGCTTGGAGATACTGAGAACATCCTTCTCTTGGGTTCCAAGAGATTCTTCATGATTTTTAAACCAAATGGCGCCAATTCCACATTTTATTGCTGGCAAGATGTCATTTTCAAGATCATCACCAATGTAAACAATTTCATCTTTAGATTTTTTAGACATTAAAATCGCATAATTAAAAATCTTTTCATCGGGTTTAGGGAAACCGACATCTTCAGAGCTAACTAAAATACTAAAATAATCAGATATTCCGGAACTTTTCATTTTAACAATTTGAGTTTCTCTAAAGCCGTTCGTCAAAATTCCTAATTCATATTTATCTTTCAAATATTCCAAAGTTTCCATTGCGCCATCAACGAGGAGTTTTTGTTTTGATAAGATATTTAGGTAAGTATTATTCATCTCTTCTATAAAATCTTCTCTATGCTTTATTTTTAAAGCATTTAAAGTAATTTCAAATCGAAGAAGTTTTAATTCTTGTTGGCCTATTTCTTTTTTCCTATACATTTCCCATAACTTTTTATTGATCTTTTTGTAAGATTCCACAAACTTATCCAAAGATGTTTCACGAAAAACGTGATTGTACTTTTGATAGACCAACTTCAATGCTTCTTGTGAATTACTTTCAAAATCCCAAAGGGTATGATCTAAATCAAAGTAGATCATCTTTACTTGGTCTTTCAAATATTTCACCTCTCTTGTTCAA
>NZ_JALY01000271.1:0-4319 GCF_002924615.1 Petrotoga halophila DSM 16923
GCTGAAAGTGCTTTAAAAGAGGTTAGATTATTAGAAAAAGAAGGTTTTTACGATATTGTCGTCTCTGTCAAATCTGTTGATGCAAAAGAAACCTTCGTAGCCAATCGATATCTTTCACAGTTGATTCCTTATCCTTTTCATATAGGCGTTACTGAAGCCGGGGTTTTTGAAGACGCAGTTATATTGTCATCAGCAGGTTTGGGTTCTTTACTTATAAACGACATAGGAGATACCATTAGAATATCCATAAGCGGAGATCCGATCAAAGAAGTTGAATTAGCAAAAGATTTATTAATAGCCTTAGGTTTAAGAAAAGGGGTAAGAGTGATAGCCTGTCCAACTTGCGCAAGGACAGAGATTGATGTTGAAGGGTTAGCCTACGAGGTAAAAAAAATTTTAAAAGATAAAGAGGTTAAAAAAAATATTACGGTAGCGGTTATGGGGTGTGTTGTTAATGGTCCAGGTGAAGCTAAACATTCTGATATAGCCATAGTTGGGACCAAAAATGCTTCAGCGGCTATTTTTTTGAAAGGAGAACTTTTCGGGACAATTAAAAGAAGTGAGATAAAAGAGAAACTTTTTGAAATTATAGAAGAGGTTCAGAATTCTTAATTGAAGAAGGTAATATGATATGGAGATAGATCCTATCACCCGAGAAAAAACTGACAAAGAGTTGAAAAAAAGAAAAATAAAAAAATCAAAAGATCAAGATTTTACTGCTTCTGAGGTAAAAGAAAAAGAAGGATTTTTTGATGTACTAGTTGATACAAATATAAAAATCAGCGAAAATGAGTTAAGGAGATTAATTGATAATATTCTTAAACTAGGAAATAACTTTGTGAAATCTCCAACTCAATCTAATCTAAGAGGTTATAGGAATGCTATCAAAGATTTTCTTAAAAGATTAGAAAAACATTGGTATGTGATAAAAAACGATCTTGATTTTAAAAACGCAACACCTCAGCTGCATATGGTTGCTGAAGTAGTTGATAGTAAACTCATGGAATTGACTGATATGATTTTAAAAAGAGAGAAAAATACATTAGTATATGCATCAAAAATTGACGAAATAAATGGATTGATTCTAGATTTATACAAATAAGGCATAGTATAGAAGGTGTTTCTTTTGAGTAATTCGTTTTTTTATGATACAATAGAAAAAATTCAATCAAAAATAGATGATATAAAAGCCACTTCCATGTGTTTTGTTTCTGAAGATAATTTCATTTTGTATAATTTCAGAGACAACCTATTAAATTCTGTTTCAGCCTTCAATAAGTTAGATACCTTAATTATAAAACCTGTTGGTGGCAATATAAAAATAGAGCAAGTTAGGGATGTAGAAGAGTTTTTAATGTATAAACCTAACTATGCAAAGGTGAAGGTTGTTTTTTTTGAGGATATAGATAGATTGAATATAGAAGCAGCAAACGCTGCGCTCAAATTAATTGAGGAACCTCCTGAATACGCCTTGGTATTTGGGGCTACTACTAGGTGGAATTATTTGTTACCCACTTTAAAAAGTCGTTTTATAAGGTATGATCTTTCGATTCCCTCAGTTTTGATTGAGAATATTAATAGCAAATATGGGGAGATAGCAATTTATTTCAATTTTTTTCGTTATTATGATTCAAGGGTTCTATTATTTTTGAATGAGGAAGAAACTGATGTTTCTAGAATTAAAGAAGTAGTAGAAAGGATAGTAAACTCTTCAGCTAAAAATGTTGATGAATTGTTAAGCAATTTCAAATTGTCGCTCGATTTTCCGGAAAATAAATTAAAATTTTCTCTTTCTTATTATAAATTATGGAATATATTAATAAATTCAAACGATAAAGAGTTCTTTTATCTGATAAAAAATATTAGCAAAATAAAAAATGATGTAGAAAATTTGTCTTTTTTACGTAATATATCCACCTTAGGTGCGATTCTTTTGAGAGACGCTATGGTTTTTTTGAATTCTTCCAAGTGGAAATATTTTTGGAATAATTCGTTAGTTTACTTCTTTGGATTAAATGAACATATCGTTGATGTTGATATAGAGCAAATCAAAGATACGGTTTCATATATGAACAGGATATCTACGATGAGAGTAGCTAACTTTAACTTTGAAATGGAAACATTTACTCATTTTTTTAGAATTAAGAGATGCTTTATTAAAGCAATTAAATAAGAACAATGGGAGTGAAATCTTTTGATAGATCTAAAAGCTGAAGTGTATGGGGTGGAACTGGAAAAATTAGGTTCTATCCATTATTATAATTATTTAGGAATCGAAAAAATCAATATATTTGACTATGTTTTAGTTCAAACTGAAAATGGAATAGAAGTTGGAAGGATTGTTTTAGGACCTGTTACCATGAGTTTTGAAGAAATTGGATATGAACCTAATTCGATAATTAGAAAGGTTGGAGATGAAGACAAAAAGCAATTAGAGGAAAATGTTCAAAAGGCTAAAGAAGTGACACAATATGCAAAACAAATGGTTAATGAATTAGGGTTAAAAATGAGGATTCTTGATGCCGCTTTTACCTTTGATAGATCAAAATTGGTAATTTACTTTGGTGCCGATGTCAGAATAGATTTTAGAGAATTGGTAAAGATATTAGCTAAAAGGTACAAAACAAGAATCGAACTTAAGCAAGTAGGAGCCAGGGATGAAGTAAAGAAGATAGGATCAATTGGTTTATGTGGACAAGAAGCTTGTTGTAGTAGATTTTTGAGAGATTTTTCTTCTATAAAGATGGAATTAGCTAAAACGCAACAGATGATGATAAACACCGCTAAAATCTCTGGTAGATGTGGAAAACTACTTTGCTGCTTGAAATATGAAAATGATTTTTATAAAGAAGTCCTAAAAAATGTTCCTAATGAGAATACTACAATAGAATACGAAGGGAAACCAGCCAGGGTGGTAACGGTCAACGTGTTTTTAAAAGAAGTCTCACTACAAGTAATAGAAGAAAATCAACCAATCTTAATCAAAGTTCCTTTTTCCTATTTCAACAGCGGTAATTCTTAAATTCAACTGCTTCCGTCTAACGACGGAAGCGGAAAGCCTGTGAGCAGATAGTTGAGATTATTGCAAAGAAAGGATGAATATGGATATTTAATATCCTGAAAGGAGTGAGAAAAACTACTGCATTCCTTTCATTAGTGAAATAGGTAGTCTGCCGCAGTAGTTTTTCATGATCATATGAGAACAATAGCAGCTGTATTCATAACAATTGGTGTTTTATTTATTATAATGGGGTTGATGTTTGCATTTAATATAAAACTCGGAAGGCTCCCAGGAGATATAATAATAAAAAGAGAAAATTTCGTTTTATATATTCCTATTACGACCATGCTCATTGTAAGTGGATTGATCACATTGTTATCAATTATCATTCGCAGATTTTTTTAATGCGAGATCTAAATTTTTTGGAGGTGGATTCATTGAAAAAAAGTTTAAAAGAACTAAAAGGCTTATCATCAGTTGCAAGAGGAGATATATTGAAGATGACTACTGTGGCTAACTCTGGTCATCCTGCAGGGTCTATGTCTTCGATTGACATGTTTTTATCGGTGTTAAATAGGGCAAATATATTCCCAGATGATCCGTTCAATCCTGATAGAGATAGGATCGTAGTTAGTCATGGTCACACTTCCCCTGGTTTTTATGTGGCTTTAGCAAGGATGGGCTTTATTGACATTGAAGAAGTTATTTCAGGATTCAGATATGCCGGCAGTATATTTGAAGGGCATGTTACCCGTGGGATACCAGGTGTCGAGTGGTCAACAGGGAATTTAGGTCAAGGTTTATCAGCTGGAATAGGAATGGCTTTGGCAGCAAAGAAGAGGAAAAAAGACTATAGAGTTTACGTTTTTAGTAGTGATGGAGAAAGTTCAAAAGGTCAAATCGCTGAAGCTAGAAGAACTGCGATAAAAGAAGGCCTAAATAACCTAATTGTATTACTTGATTACAACGATATTCAAATATCTGGAAGAGCTAGAGATATATTATCCGTAAATATAGTTGGAGAATATGAAGCAGCTGGTTGGAATGTAATAGAAATCGATGGTCACAATTTCGAGCAGATCAATAAGGCATTAGAAGTAGCTGAAAATGAGCCGCTAAGGCCAACTGTGATTGTAGCAAAAACGATTATAGGAAAAGGGGTTTCTTTTATGGAAAACACCCCAACCTATCACGGTAAAGCACTCACTAAAGAACAGTTAAATAAGGCTTTAGAAGAATTAGGTTTAGAAAACGATGTGGAAAAGTATATCGAAAAAAGAAAAAATATGACCTTAACTAGGGAAAAAATAAATTATCC
>NZ_JALY01000286.1:0-1546 GCF_002924615.1 Petrotoga halophila DSM 16923
TTCAAGGCTAGAAGGTTTGTTTGCTCTGTTATAGAATTTATCGTGTTAACGATCTTGCCGATGTTTTCAGATCTTTCTATTAGGGCTTTTACCACATTCTGCGTTTTTTTGGATTTATCTACAGCCTCTTTTATCGTTTTATCTATCGATTTTATAGACTCAAGTCCTTCGTTAGCAGCGTTTTCTGTTTCTGAAGCAGCAGTGTTGAGCTCTTGAGCTGATTTAGAAACATTTTGAGCGGCTGCAGATATTTCCTGAATGCCTGAGGTAACCTCTTCAACGGAGGCGGAAGTATCTTCAGCGTTTTCACTGATTTCAGCAGCCTTTTCTGAAAGAGTTTCTGCAGATTGAGAACTATTTTTAGAAATGTTGAGTAATTCCATAGCAGAACTATCGATCTTTAAAGAGTCTTCTCTTATTGAGTTTATAGAATTTTTCCAGGCATCTATAGCTTGATTTAAAGAATCTGCCATTTGTCCAATTTCGTCTTTAGAGTTTATTTCTACGGAAGTTGATAAATTACCTTCTCCTACCTCTGAAAGATACGTCTTCAGTTTATTCATCGGTTTTATAATGTAGAAAATAACAAATAAAATACCTACTATTACGGCAACTACGGCTATTATTATGAAGAGTATAAGAGTGAACATCGTGGTAGATCTTACTTCACTGAATAAATTTTTAGTATCCGCTTGAGTAATAACCGTCCAATTCGGATCGCTAATTTTATTATAAGTTGTAAAAACTGATCCGTTTTGAACATACATGGAACCACTTCTTTGAGTTAAATTTTTAAAGTATTCTTCTTGTGAAATGTCTTGACCAATTGTATCACTTTCAGGATGAAAGATAACCTGACCTTTTTGGTTTATTACATAAATAGTTTCTCCAGTTCCTAACTCATTACCAATAATTTCATAAATCCTGGACATAGATAGTACTATTGACACAACTCCGACTATTTCATTTTTATCGTTTTTTATAGCCTTTGAAAGGGTAACTATGGTATCACCTGTTACTGCATGCACAAAAGGATCTGATACTACTACTTCTTGTGGCTTTTGAAGGGCATCTTTGTACCATGGCCTTACTCTTGGATCATAATCACTTGCTTTTTGGTTTTCCATTTCTACTGGTCTTACAAAAGCATCACCATTTTTTGAACCTACCCAAATTTCTGTGAATTCAGGATATTCATCAATTAAATTTTGGAGCTTTTGATACATTCTATCTCTTTCTTCTTGCGATTGTTCGAGCAAATTGATGACATCGGGATCACTAGCGATTGAAGAAGTTACTTTTTTGAGATCATTCATGTACTGATCAATAAAATTGGCTGTTTGGGAATTGTTAACTTCGATTAATTGAGAAGTGTCTTCTTTTAATATGTTACTATAATTTAATGAAGAATATGTGATAAAAAACGCCATAGGTACAACCGAAACCAAGATGATTAAGACTGCCATTTTCCACTTGAGAGTCATATTATTTCCCCCTGCATTTATTTTTTTATGTTGCCTTTAGAATTTTATAGCGCCCTTTCACC
>NZ_JALY01000238.1:0-7741 GCF_002924615.1 Petrotoga halophila DSM 16923
TCTCTGGCAAAAGTTGAAGGATCACAGGATACATAGATAATCCCCTTTTTTGCCATAGAAGAAAGTAATTGGATCTCTTTCTTTTCCAAACCTTTTCTTGGGGGATCCAAGATGACATAGTCAAATCTTTTATCGGAATTTTTCATGAGATACGGTTTTGAACTTGCTAATATGAAATTAACGTTTTTAATAAAGTTTATATGAGAATTTGAGATCGCCGCTTTTACTGAAACTTTGGAGGTTTCAACGGATTCTATATGTTTAAAGAGCGGTGAAAAGTATATTGAAAATAGTCCAACACCAGAGTATAAGTCTAACATAGTGTCATCTTTTTGTGTGTTGTTTTTGAAATATTCTAATATGTGCCTTAATAGCTTTTGTGTAACATTGTAGTTGTTTTGAAAAAAAGCAGTTGGTGGAATTTGGAATTTAAAATCATCAAACTCCTCGTTTAATACTCCTTCACCGAGAAGCGTTTTGTAAGGACCTCGTAGTACAACGCTATCGGAACTGTTCATCAAGTGAATGAGTGAATAAGGATGGAAATTCTGTTGAAAAAACTGTTTTATCTCTTCTTCATAAGGCAAATACTCTGTGTTGGTAACTATAATAACCATCGTTTGATTTTTGGAAAATGATCTGCGGATGACTAAATGTTTCAAGATTCCTTTTTTTGAGTTTTTGTCGTATATTTCGATATTCAATTTATTAACTAGTTCTCTGAATTTATTTCTTATGTTATCAAATAAGTTAGGTGAAATTGGGCATGAGTAGATATCAAGGACCTTGTTTGAATTCGCAATATTTAAACCTAATTTTAAGTTATTATTTTTCTGAAAGGCATATTCCATTCTGTTTCTGTAACCCCAGATTAAATCGCTTTCGATTATGTCATTCACAAGGGAGCTATCTAACTTTCCGATTCTTTCCAACTGTTCTTTTACTATCTCTGTTTTTGATTTTAGTTGGGATTGATAATCATAATCGAGCCATTGGCAACCTCCGCATTCAGGGAAGTGTTTGCATTTGGAGGATACCCTTTGATGGGATGGTTGTATGATTTCTTTTAGATCTGCAAATACTAAATTTTTATTCGTTCTTGTTGGAATAACGGAGACAAACTCTCCAGGGTAAACGTTGTTTACCATGTAGATTTTCCCGGCATAACGTGCCATGCCGTATCCACCGTAGACTAATTTTTCGATGACGATTTTTACTTCTTCATTATCCATCTAAATGCCTCCAAGATGTTAAAATTATTGTCCTTATTAGCGGCCCCTTCGCCCCGCTCCCCGCCCATTTAAGGAAAGGGTCTGGAGCCCCTTAAACCCAGCAAGGGGAGGGCTTCGCCCTGTAACCCATTTACGACTTTTCTACCAAAGAATTGAAGTGTTGGCCTCTTTCTTCATAATTTTTATATTTATCAAAACTTGCGCCAGCTGGTGAAAATACTACATTGTATCCAACTTCACATATTTCACTTAGGTATAAAAACACTTCTTCTAAATTACTTTTGAAGATAAATTTGTGATTCAATGGGTATTTTTTGACTTCTTTTTCCATTTCTCCAAAAACTACAACGGCTTTGGCATACGTTTTAAGTTCTTCTATTAATGGTGTTAAGTCTTCATTTTTAGGGATTCCACTTAGGATTGCTATATAACTCTTTCCTCTGAAACTTTTGTAAGCGTTGTAAGCGGAGTGAGCGTTGGTTGCTTTTGAATCGTTGTAATAATTGACTCCGTTTTTGCTTTTTATCAGTTCTAACCTATACTTTAGTGGTTTGAAAGAGTTTATTGCTTCTTCGATAATTTTTTTAGAGATTCCAAGATTTAACGTCGTCACTGCTGATGCCAAGATGTCTTCTTTGAAGATGTCCAGTTCAAATATTTTGTTGTTGACATGTATTTTTTTGTCTCTGTATTTAATGTAGTTACCTTCAATTACGTCTTTAGAGAAAGTTATAAACCTTTCACTTGATTGATAATCTTTTAGATTTAAAAGATTCACAGAGTCTTCATTGATAACTGCCACTCCTCCTGATTTGAGGGTTCTTAACAATAAGTTTGCTTTGGTTTCGTAGTAATCATTCAAGTCTTTATGCCAGTTTAGATGATCGGGTGCTAAGTTCGTTAATACAGATATTTCAGGAGAAAACCATTTTGACCAGAATATTTGAAAAGAACTAACTTCAACTACGTAATAGTTTAAAGTTTCTGCTGCTTGGGCTAAGGGAACTCCAATATTACCCCCTACAAAGGTTAAAGAATCTGCGAATTTTAATATATGTCCTATTAAAGAGGTGGTAGTTGATTTCCCGTCGGTTCCTGTTATTCCAATAAAAACAGCTTTTTTGTTTGCTTTTTTTATACTTTCCCATGAATACTCTAATTCTGTAGTGTAATCGATATTATTTTCAAATATTATTTTAGCAGCCTTACTGTTTGGAGGGATGCCAGGGCTTACGATAGCCAAATCACAGTTTTTTAAAAGGTCGTTGTGGTCAGTTTCATATTGAATGTTGTTTTTCTTAAAGTATATTTCATCGCTTTTTTTAAAATCTCTGTCTTGACTGACAAAGATTTGATGGTTTGTTTTTAAAAGCTTCGTCAGTAACTCTGCGTTACTCTTTCCGTATCCTACAAGGCAAATCTTCACAATACTCCTCCTAGAGCGACTATTCCAGTTAATAAGTTTATAGTCCAGAATGTTAGAACGATTCGTTCTTCACTCCATTTTTTTAGTTCAAAATGATGATGAATTGGAGCCATTAAAAAGACTCTTTTTTTTCGTATTTTGAAACTTCCCACTTGTATTATAACGCTAAACATCTCTGTAATAAATATAAAACAGGTTAAAATAGTAAAAAGTTCAACAGAATAATATAACGCTAAAGAACCTAATATTCCACCTAAAGCTAAAGATCCAGTGTCTCCCATAAATATTTTTGCCGGTTTTATGTTGTAAAAGAGATACGCTATTACAGGCAATATCAATATGGGAATGTAATTAAAATTCACGCCTGCAATCAGTGTGGTGAATAGTGCTGATGTTACATAAATTCCTGCGGACAGTCCGTCTATTCCGTCAGTTAAATTTGTTGCGTTGGACATACCTGTTAGGTATATTATTCCCCACAGCGGATAGAAATATTTTAGGTCTAAGCTTTTAGTTGTGAAAGGTATTTTCAATATCGAATGGGGATTCATTTTTGATATGAGATATACTATAAAGATGGAGAATAAGAATTGCATTAACAATTTTTGTATGGCTGTTAACCCTGTTGAATCTTTCTTTTTTATACTCAGATAGTCATCGAGAAATCCAATAAACCCAAAAAGTAAAGTAGCAACTCCAATTATCAGAAATAAATCTTCATTTTGAATGAAGTAAGTGAGCATACTCAGAAAAAAAATAGCGAGAACGAATAAAATTCCCCCCATTGTAGGGGTTCCTTGCTTGTAATTATGAAGATCAGGACCTTCTTTTCTGATATACTGTCCAAATTGCCTTTTTTTTAACCATTTTATAAATATTGGATAGAGAAAAAGTAAAACAATAAAAGTTATTAACGTGATATAAAATATTAGTCTTTCCAAATTAAGTCACTTTCCTTGAGATATTTGTTTATTCCTGTAGCGTTAGATCCTTTTATATAGATCACTCCTTCGGTGGTGTTTGATATTATCTCATCAATTGTTTTTAGTTCTTGAAAGAAGGTAACTTTATCGTTTGATAGATAAGTGAATTTTTCTTGTGGATCATAGAAATAAATATGGTCAAAAATGTTTAAGGCTTCTGTTATAACTTTAATGTGGTATTCTTCACTGTATTTTCCTAATTCTTTTATTTCCCCCATTATGATAATTTTAGGGGAAAGACTAAATTTACTTATGCTGTTAAAAGCACTTTTAAAAGATTCGTACGATGCGTTGTATGAGTCGTTCACTATTAAAAGATTTCCACGTTTTATGGTTTGAAAACGGTCTTGAGGGATGTTAATGTTGGATAAATAGTATGGATCGATTGGTAAGTCGATGAATCTCAAAAACAACAATCCTGAAAGCAAGTCTAATATCTGACCTTCACTCCAGTAATTGTTCAGTGTTACCATGAAATCTTCTTTAAGAATTTTGGCGTAAACAGTTGTGGTGTGGTTTTCATTGTAATGGAAGCTTTGTAAAACGGCATCGTTTTCATCTTTGGTTCCAAAGGTTAGTTGTTTCAGATGCTTCGGCGCCAATTCTTTTAATATCGAGTAATCTCCATTGATTATCAAAACCCCTTTATCCATGCTACTTGTTATTTTCATCTTTTCCTTAGCTACCGTTTTTAAAGAATCTAAAAATTCCAAATGTGAAGCCCCTATGTTTGTGATGAATGCAACGTCTAATTTAAAGTATTTCGATAGAAATTCAATATCTCCTTTTTTTCTAAGACCCTCTTCTAGTATGACGGTTTCTTCATTGTTATAGTTGTTTAAAATTGATAAGGGTATTCCTATCTCTGTATTCAAGTTCATCTCGTTTCTAAAGGTTTTGAAATAGGCTAACAACAAATAGTATAAGCATTCTTTCGTGGTGGTTTTCCCGGTGGACCCAGTTATTCCAATCTTTAATTTAGCGTTTTGATTGATTAATGTGGAAGCAGAGATAAGCATTTCTTCCAAGACGCTGTTGACTTTTATTATTTTTTCTTTTGGAAAACCTGCAACATCTTTTTCAACAATTACATAAGACGCCCCGTTTTTCAATGCGTCGTTTATAAAAAGATGTCCATCTGTTTTCTCGCCTTTTAAACATAAAAACACGTCACCTTTGTTGACTTTTCGAGAGTCAATTTGAAAATTGTGGCCTTTATATTTTAACCGTTCTAACACTACCTTCCCGAACTCCTTTTTATTTTGTCAATTAGTTTTTTGGTCACTTCGTAATCGTTGAACTCAACCTTTTTTCCGTGGGCGAAGAGTTGGTATTTTTCATGACCTCTTCCCGCTATGATTACCATGTCGCCTTTGTTGGCAAATCTTAAGGCTGTGTCTATAGCAGTTTCTCTATCAGGTATGATGATGAAATGTTTATCTTTGTCTATACCTTTTGATACATCTTCTATTATTTGGTTGGGATCTTCGTCCTTTGGATCATCGTTGGTGAGAACTATGACGTCTGAATTCTCACTTACAACTTGTCCCATCAACTTTCGCTTTCCTTGGTCTGCGTTTCCACCGGCCCCAAATACTGTGATTATCCTACCTTCAGTTATTGACGAAGCGGTTTTTAATACTTCGTTAAGTGCATCAGGGGTGTGTGCAAAATCGATAACCGCAACAAATCCCAACGATTGACTGTTGGGAACGATTTGAAACCTTCCAGGGACACCTTTAAATGTGTAAATGGGATAGATGATTTTTTCAGGATCCAGCCCGAATAGGGTCGCTATTACAAAGGCATTTGTTATATTGTAAACGTTGAACTTCCCTATCAAGTGGGATCGTATTTCAAAACTTTTGTGTTCCTTTGTTGTGATCGTGAATTTCATTTGTTGAAGCGTTTGTTCGTAATTATTTATAACAAAGTCTGCATTTTTTTTAAATCCATAGGTGATAACTTCTTTTCCACTTTTTACGAAGTCTTCTTTGTTCAACCTGTCAAGATTTATTATTATTTTTCCTTCATCTTTTAAATAGTACATCAGGGATAACTTGATATTTTTGTACTCTTCAAAATCTTTATGATAGTCCAGATGATCCCTTGTAATGTTTGTGTAAGATATGATATCGAATTTAAAACCTTCAATTCTTCTTTGATGGATCGCATGAGAGGATACTTCCATGTTTATAAATTCAATATTATTTTCTTTGCTTTTTTTTAATATTTTGGACAACTCTAAGATACTGGGAGTGGTGTTGTATGGTTCCTTAATTACCTCGTCTTTTATTTTAATTTCAACGGTACTTATTAGCGTCGAATCCTTACCTGATTTTTGTAAGATGTGATGAACTAAAGATACCGTTGTAGATTTGCCATTGGTGCCTGTTACTCCTAGTATTTTAAAATCATCTGGGGAGATGTCAAATAATTTGTGAGATAAATCGGCAGCAGCCTTCTTAATATCATCTACGATTATGTATTGTAGAGAATCAGTTGTTGGGATCTTTTCTTCGTCTTGAGCAATTATTAATGATGCACCTTTATCAAATGCTGAAAGGATAAAATCATGGCCATCGAAACGTGAACCCTTGAAAGCGATGAAAATATCGTCTTTTTCAACATTTTCACTGTTATCTTTAATATCTGCTATATTCAATATCTCATTGTTGATTACTTTCTTTTTTATATTACCGTTTAAAAGTTGTATTAATTCGTTTGAAGGGATTTTCATTAATGTTGCCTCCTAAATAATTGCTTTTCTCATCACTCAAAACTTTTCTTGTTACAATGTAGTAAATTAATATATTTGACAATGTATATAAGACCTGGTATCATATTATTAGCACTTAATATGCAGGAGTGATAAAATGGCTAAGGTGCTACACGATAGACAAAAGGAAATTCTAAAAACTATTGTTGAATTATACATAAAAAACGAAAAACCAGTTAGCTCTGATGAAGTTTTGGAAAATTCAAATATAAAAGCTAGTAGTGCCACTATTAGAAACGATATGCAAAAACTCCAAAAATTAGGATACATTTATCAACAACACTCAAGTGCTGGAAGAATTCCTACAAATCCCGCTTTAAAGATCTATTTTCAAATGATAAAAGACGCCTACAACCAAGAGGATACACATATCGAAATTCCAAAAAAGTACAAGTTTTACGATTTGAATCTTATGTTTCAAAGTTTGAGTGAACTAATAGCCAATACCTTGGAAGGTTTGGTGATTTTTGAATATCCTAATCCAAAATATGTATATATAACACGGGTAACAGTTACCCCTTTGATGGATACAAATAACGTCATTACTATTTTAACAAATTTAGGTTTAGCTGTATCCAGGACGGTTGAAATATATGGTCTGCCACCTTCAAAGGAATTAGAAAATATTTTGAATAATGGTCTTGTTGGCAAATCTTTTCATTCACTTTTCATGTTTCTTTCAGCTCCAAAATTTGAAACAGAAGATCTAAGGGTGACTAATTTCATAGAGATTTTGGGGCATTTAACATCTGAGTTTAACAGAAAAAAATATATTATAAGCGGTCTTGAAAAAATCATTTCTCAATCTATTCCAGACTTGGAAGCTATCGAAACATTGGCTTCAATGGTTGAAAATGATACAATCAAAGAAGGGATATTTAAACTTTTAGATTTCACCGATGATATAGAAATATTATTTGGTGAAGATTTAAACTCTAAAGCGCTAAAAAAAATGGTATTTTTTTACACTACTTATAAATTAAATGCTAACCCCCTTGGCAGGGTGCTGTTTATAACTCAAAAATACTGTAATTATGAAAAAAATTACTATTTTTTGAGAGAGTATATTTCTAGGCTCTCAGAGATTATATCAAAAAATTTATGAAATTAGTATATAATTTTGTTTATAGACTTAAAAGATAAAAGGTTTTAAAAGGGTTCCAACCTGAAACCCTTTCCCTTGCTAAGCGAGGAGCTGCAAGTCCTTTCCTTATGGTTGAGAAGCGAGATATAAAGGACCGCAGGTCCTTTCCTAAAAGGGTGGGCTGCAAAGCGAAGGGGCAATGTCTTAACTCTTTCTTACGGGTGGGGAGCGGGGTGA
>NZ_JALY01000057.1:0-4340 GCF_002924615.1 Petrotoga halophila DSM 16923
TCTCACGCCAAAGTTATAGTTTTAAAAATTGATCAAAGAAGGGTTGGAATAATGGTTGACGATGTAAAAAACGTCAGAAGTATCGATCCTGATTTAATAAACGAAAAACCCAATATAGGTGGCATGCGTGGAGCTGATTTTATAAGCGGAATAGCACGTTTAGAAGATGGTATGTTAGTAATACTAGATATCGATAAACTGATAACCGAAGAAGAAAAGATTGCTATAGACGAAGTTATAAACAATTAAAATATTTCAAAAAAAACACAAAGGGTGGCGATGTATTCACTACGCCACTTTTTTATGAAAAATTCACTCTTCATCTGCAGAGGTTGGAATAACACAAATAAATTCTAACTCTTCATCCCCTGCGTTCTTCAATTGGTGTTCTATACCTCCAGGAACGTAAATAAAACTTCCAGCTTCAACTGAATTGTATTTTTCTCCATCATAAACTTCTGCCTTACCTTTGACTATAAATATTTCATGTTCCCATCTATGAGAATGTCTAGGAGAATACCCTCCGGGTTTAACGGTAAACAACCTCATAACAAAATTAGGTGCTCCATAATTACTTTTTCCTATTAATATTCTTTTTTCAACGTCTTTAGTCGTTTCATTATTTATTATTAAAGGTTTAACTTCCTTTGCTTTACCTATTATTGCTCTTTTTTGGTCCATATTCGATTTTCTCCTCCCTTGTGCCTAAGTGTTTTGTTTGTTGTCTTTTTTAACTAGTTTTGGGATACTGGTTTTTACTTTTTCCAATCTGTTAACATCACTCTCCAATGCGGCTTTATTTTGCTTTACAATTTCTTCATACACTTCTTCACGATAAATTTTTATATCTTTGGGTGCCTCAAAACCGATTTTTATACTTCCATTATCTTGTTCAACCATAATAAGCTTTATTTTTCTATTTCCTACTTGTATTACGATGGATTCACCTATCTTTCTAGATAATATCAACAAATCTATTCACCATCTTTTTGAACAGATAATATAGCCTTACTTCTTTCCAATTCTTCCTTCAAAAGGTGTCTGATTTTGTATTCTTCGTTTTCAATTAAATATTGTGCCCCTTTATGATTTTTTTGCGAAATAATAATCGGGGCTGCTAAATTTATAGTTATTTCATCTTCTTTTTCAGGTATAGTTAGTATGCTTAATATTATAGCGTCTTCTGGTTTCTCTAATTCTAAGTATTCTGTTAAATCTTGGGGTAGTGTAAATTGATAATCGTTTCTTATAAGTTGAGGAAAAGTAACAGGAAAAGCTACTTTCTTATCTTCTAACGAAGCTAACCACATGATGGGATAAGTATCTTCCGGTTCCAGTAAAACAAACTGTTTAAGATTTTCGAAACCAGGAATACCATACTCAAAAATTATCGTTCGCTCAGTATCTATCTTCACACTTCCCAACTTCGTTTCATACTCTTTTATCATTGTTTTGGAAAACCTCCTTATAGAAAATCCGCCAAGGTTGGGGGAATAATATTACCCGCCGCCTTTAAAGCAGCTTGTAAAACATTTTGCTGCGTTGCTAATTCCATAACAACTTGAGCCATATCTGCATCAGCTTCATTGGATAAAAATTCTGTTGAAAAACTCTTAAATTCTTCCATTCTATTTGAGGTCATTTCTAAAACTCGCTGAGTAGCGCCAACTTCAGCCAGATTATTTAACGATTTGGCTTGTATTTCCTCGATATTCCCCAACTCATTTTGAATTGAAGTATTATCTCCCGATTCTATAGCTTGGGATAATCTATTGACTATACCAAAAATTGAGGCACCACTATCAGTTACAAAAACATCATAAACTGTTTTACCGTATTCTATATCTTGTCCACCAACAGAAATCTTCTGCCTGATATTTGCTTGTGGGGGTACTGTTATTTTAAAATTCCCATTACTATCTATTTCCACAACTTTTTGATTGTTTTTGGCTCCTCCAAATATATAGTTCCCAGAAATTTCTGTATTTGCTATAGAAATTAGTTGTGTATTTATCTTGTCGAGTTCTTCTGTTATAGCTACTCTATCATCGTCACTTAATGTATCGTTTGCCCCTCTAACAGCAAGCTCTTTAACTCTAAGATATATCGAGCTCACTTCCTGTAATGTTGTATCATACATATTCACATAATTTTGGGCTGTTTCCACATTAGTTTTATAACGTTCAATTTCCCTCAAACGACTATCTAAATTGGAAATCCTTGTCGCAACAGCTGCGTTATCTGATGGGTAACAAACTTTTTTTCCAGAAGTTAATTGAGAATTTAAATCACTATATTTTCTTAAAACATTTTGAATATCGTTAAGTGTCCTACTACTTAGAAGATTCTCTGTGATTCTCATGTTTTTTCCTCCTCACCAATCAAACAAATATTATCTGGCTTTCTTATACAACACCCAAGTTGTTAATAACCGTCTCCATCATTTGATTCACGGCTGTGATAACCCTGGCAGAAGCATTAAAAGCCTGCTGATATTTGACAAGGTTAGTCATCTCCTCGTCTATAGAAACACCCATCACTCTTTCTTTTTCAAGGCTGATTTCACTATTCAACATTTCACTGTTGAGTCTCATTTTATCCGCGGTTTCTCCCTTAACTCCTATATCTGTAACAATATTTCCCAAAAAGTTCGAAAAACCAATCCTCCCATTATCTAATACTGAATTATCATACATCTTAGATATTTCATCCCATACACTAACGTTTCCTCCACCGGTTGGAGAATAATTAGTATCATAATAACCCAAATCAGTTGCAAGTAAAGATGGATTCTCTTTTAAATTAGATGATACCGAAATTTGATTGACTATTCCTAACTCTTTATCAATTCTTAAAAGATCCGCCTTAGAAAACTTTTCATCTATTTGTTCAGGGCTTATATATGGAGAAATCAGTGTAACGATATTGTTAGAATCATCTTCGATAAATCCTAAAGCATTGAATAATTTTTCAGGGCCCTTTATAGTAACATTCTTTAAGTCAAAATTAATTAAATTTCCGGCCCTCAACACAAATGAACCATGCGGAGTAACAGAAGCAGTAACCCCCGTGTTTGTGGCATTAATTTTGTCAGCTAAGTCATAAACAGTGTCTTTAAGAGGATTAATCTCTATTTTTATTCCATTTATACTCATTTCTATTATTTCATTTGAACCTAATAAATTATTCAAAGTAGGTTTTGAGGTATCTAAGGCATCCAATGTAACTTTTTGTGCTTCCATTTGTGAAAGAGAACCGTCTACATCGTTTAAAACGATGGTATCCAAGTCTGCATCTGGAATTTTAGTCGTGGGGAGGATGTATATAAATCCATCAATTTCTTCTGCTTTCAAATAACCTCCAGAACCGCTGTTTATATTTGATACTAATTCACCAGCATCAGAAAAACTTATATTACAATCCTCACCGAAAATTTCAAACTCAAGGTTGCCAGGTTGTACATTATCAGGATCTATTTTGTATGCCTTAATTTCTTTAGTAGGAAAACCGTATTCCCTGAGAAAATCTCCTTTTATATCAACTACTAATTTGTTTTGAAAGCCAGAAGGATCATCAAAATAAATGGCATTATTTGTTGAATCATGTATTATTGAATTATTATTGTTATAATGAGAAGGCGAAGCTGCAGAATCTACGGTGTAAAGATCGAAATTATTTAAATCAATTGAAGGATCACTATAAAAACTGCTTAAACTCGTGACGTACTGAATTGTGTCTGAATGAAATACGTCTGAATTTCCTGCTATCCTGAAAAGTCTTGCATCTTCAAAACCTCTTTTGGTACTTATATCAGCAAAAAAGTTGGCTCCTGTTATAGTTCCTGTTGAATCCCATCCCTCTTTATAAATAAGATTTGTTGAATCAACTAAATACAAACCAAACTCATCGAGTTGCTGCTGATAAGAAGGGATGATTTCATCCCTCAATTCAAAAAGGGCTGCCATTTTCCCATCGTCAAAAGTCAATGGATTGTTGCCCACATAGGCGTAATATTCATCGTTTGTTTCGGCAATGGTTAAGGATCTTATCTCTTGATAACTACTTCCATTTAAAACTACTTTATCCCCCATACTCAAAGAAATTTGACCATTTGAATGACTTGTTATTCTTATATTGGAAAGTTCTGAAAGCTTATCCAACAATCTGTCCCTTTCATCAAGCAAATCGTTAGGAGAGCCACTTATTGAGCTCGATGTTAATATCTTTTGATTTAAATCGGCAATTCTTTTCAAATAACCGTTTATTTCGTCTATTCTGATTTTTATTTCATTGTTTATATCATTTTTTAATTGTTCTAATCTATAGTTAAGATCTTTCAT
>NZ_JALY01000024.1:0-5785 GCF_002924615.1 Petrotoga halophila DSM 16923
CCCGTTATTTTAAAAGATAGCATTATAATCAAAGAATTACTATTCAGCTTTTTTGTCCAATGCTAATTTTTCTTCATTTTCTGAGTATCTTCTCATCCTTACTTTGTAGTTATATACACCTCTTTTTGAAGGATATTTCTCAGCGTAGCCTTCCTCATACCAAAGTTTATCGGCATATTTTTTCCATTCTTCGGCAAGTTGATCTAATTCAGGGGCTAATTCATTCACGGTCCTCTCGCTTCCGGGATGCTGTGGAATAGCGTTGAACTTCTTTACCATTGCCCTGAATACCTTCGGATTATCTATTATAGGGCATGGCCTAAACAAATTATTGGAATATGGAATGGTTCTCTTATAAGCCTCAAAAAATGGTGATTTTAATATATCTACAATTCTTTTTTCCCTTATATTATCCACAGCAAACTGTTGGAAGACACATGGTTCAGCATAACCTTTGGCGTTTATATGTAAATACTTAGATCCTGCTGCTAAACAACCATTGGTTAAGAAACCGTGATTCCAAAAATCGGCAACAAACGCAAACTTTCCACCTAACCTTAACTCTTCCAATTTGTAAAATCTTTCGTACCTTTGTTCGGGAGTTGGCACCAAATCCATTGACGCATCTGCTCCTACAGGCATAAATTGGAAAATCCACGCGTAACTCACATTGTTTTCTTTTAAGTACTCCCAAAAATCATCGTTCATTATTGCATCGTGATTCTTTCTCGTTGCCGTGACGGAGGCTCCATATATAACACCATTTTCACTCAAGAGCTTCCAAGCATTCTGAATTTTTTCAAAAACCCCTTTACCTCTTCTCCAATCGGTATCGGCTTCATACCCTTCCACTGAGATAGCCAATGTAGCATTACCTAATTCTGCCAACTTTTTAGCGTTTTCTTCATTAATCAAGGTCCCATTCGTATAAAGCAAAAAGAAAGAATCATTAAACTCTTCGAGAACATCAAACAGATAAGGATAGACAAATGGTTCTCCACCTGTTATAATGAAGAAATAGATACCCAAATCATTGAACTGTCGAATTACATCAAAAATTTCTTCTTTGGAAAGCATGTACTTGTGTCCATACATAGCAGCATAACAACCCACACATCTGAGGTTACATGCATATGTTGGAGAAAGCACGGCTAATTTGGGGAGTACGATCCCGTATTCATGCATCTTTTCCTGTCTTGTTCTTTCACCAACTGCAAATTCATTAATGATTAAATTGTTTATTATTTTTTCAACAACTTTGGGATTAGATCTTTTGAATAAATCAGCCCAGTTCACGAGCATTGGATCATGATTTTCCGCCCCCGTTGCTAATTTTCTAAGTCCACTTTTTGCAGGTTCCTTAGAGAATTTCGATAAAGTCCATAACAATTTAGCAAGTTGATCCACATCAGAATTTCTTACGACACCGGCTATTAATTTAGAACTTTGTTTAAGTAACATGTTTTTCATTGAATCCATAACTGCCATACCGGACACCTCCTAATTTTTGTTTTCATCCGTAAGACTTAAAATCATTTTTTTTAAATTATCCCTTATCTCATTATCAGAGAATTCTACACCTACTGCCCTGTATATAACTAAACCATCAAACATCGCTTGTAACATAAAAGCTTTCGTTTTCGAATTAAATAACTTTTCAAATCTGCTAAGGATCTTTCCATAATTCTCTTTAAATGTTTGAGTTAAAATTTGCATCATACTTGGCTCATGTGTCGAATTCATCAAAATTTCAAACAGTCGCATCAATTCTTTTGAAGGAAAAGTATTTAAAATTTCTGAATAAAGATTCGCATAAAAATCAGCACTCTCTTCCGCACAATCCTGAGTGGGATTAGATTCCTTGTCTTCAAAAAAATTTTGGACTTTTTCTAACAGCGCACTAAAAGCAGAAACAATTAGCGAATTTTTATTTTTGAAATAGTTATATATAGAACCTTTAGACAAATTACACGAAAGAGCAACATCTTCCATCGTTAGATTTGTCAAACCTTTTTCGCTTATTAATTCTAAAGTTTTTTCTGCTATGTATTTTTTGCGTTCTTGTTTATCCAAAACCTTTACCCCTGTGTTAATTTGGATCACCTCTTTTTCCTGACTGACTGGTCAGTCATTTAGATTATAAACTATTGTGAAAAATAATTCAAATATGACTAAATTTATCCGTTTATTACCGTACGTTTTATAATAAGATATAATACTCTATTTATAATGGATAGACAGCATATATATTAAACAGAATCAAAATCGTACTTTTTTAACTTAATATTTTCTGAAAAGACATTTTATTTACATATTGTTGCTGAAAATGTTACTCTTTTATGCTCTTTTCAAGTTGTCCGGAGCCTCCCTTTGCTTCGCTACCTACCTTTTTTATAATCTTTTTTATTTTTAAAGTGTCTTACTAAAAAAATATAGCTCTAAATTCCCGGTTATGTTATAATTTAAATGTAGAAAATATTTTTCAAAAATTATAAGGTGGGAAACAAATGCAAGTAGTGATAGTCAGGGTTGACGAAATTGGTCTAAAAAATAAGAACAAAATGTTTTTTATGCATAAACTCAAAGACAACATTCAAAGCAAAATTTCGCAGAATTTCATTTTCAGGGTTAACAATAACAGAATATATCTAATTTCTCAACAAAATATGGGAATAACCGTTAAAGATGTAGATATTCTAAAAAAGATTTTCGGGATACATTCGTTTTCTATAGCCGAAAAAACTGAATCAAATATAGACTCAATTAAAATTCAAGTCTATAAAGTAGCAAAAAAATCTCTTGAAAACAATAATTATAAAACTTTTAAAATAAGTGTCAATCGAGCCAATAAATCATTCCCTTATAACAGCCAAGAATTCGCTGGTATAATAGGTGAGTTTATACTGAATAATTTCCCCCAACTAAAAGTTGATTTAAATCATCCAGAGCTTAATATAGAAATAGATATTAGAAAAGAGGGTACGTTTATATTCAACAATCGTTTAGAAGGACCAAGTGGATTACCTGTTGGTACATCTTCAAAAGGAACCGTTTTGTTGTCAGGAGGGATTGATAGTCCAGTAGCCACTCTTTTAATGATGCGACGGGGAATGTCACTAAATGCTGTGAACTTTTATAGTCCACCATTTACAGGTCCTAAATCTTTAAGTAAAATTTTGAAAATTGGTTCTATAGTATCTGAATATACTTCTTTTCCTTTTTATTTATATGTGGTACCTTTAACTAAAATCCAACTTCTTTTAAGAGATATAAAAGAAAATAAATATTCAGTCATTCTACAAAGAAGATCTATGATGAGGATTACCAATAAAATTTCTGATATTACAAACACAAAAGTTTTGGTTAGTGGTGAAAATTTAGGGCAAGTAGCCTCACAAACCATAGAAAATCTACTAACGATTTCTGACTCAAGCCAAAAAGTCGTTTTAAGACCACTTATAGGTTATACAAAAAACGAAACCATTAAATTATCCCATAAATTTGGATTGTATGAAACATCTATTTTACCATACGAAGACTCATGTAGCGTATTTATTCCTTCTAAACCTGCCACTAAATCAGATACAAATCACATAAAATCAATTGAAAATTCTTTACCAAATTTAGGCGAATTAGAAGAAGAAGCCTTAAATGATGTTAAAAAATACAAAATTGAAGATAGTAAAATCTCAGAAATTGATCACTTTGAATCATAGTCTTACGTATATTACAGAAAGGGGACAAAAAAGGAGGACATTCGATGAAAAAGGTATTAGAAACAATAAAGGCAGTTCTCTTCACAATATGGTTAATTATCGGATTTTTTGGCGTTGTTATTGTATATGGAAGTTATGTATTGATAAAAGCAAATATTTTGGAAAAGCGGAAAGGGTCTAAAGCCTCTCAAGAATATATTAGAACAGTTGTATCTTGGTTTGGAAAGGTTACTTTTAAATTTTTAAATAGTAAGATTTCGGTTTTCGGTGAAGAAAATATACCAAAGCAAGGGCCTTACGTAATAGTATCGAACCATCAAAGCATATTCGATATTCCTTTAATTTTAGGTTATATTTATCCCACAGCTTTTATAGCAAAAAAAGAGCTTGCTATGATTCCTATACTGGGAAGTTTTATTAAAAAGCTTGGGTCTATCTTTATAGATAGAAGTAATTCAAAAAGTGGCGCTATAGCTCTTAAAAAATTCGCAAAATTATCTCAATCAGGAGAAATAATATCGCTTTTCCCCGAAGGAACAAGGAGTTTAGACGGTCAAGTAGGTGAGTTTAAGAATGGAACTCTTTTAATACCTTTTAGGTATAATATAAAAATATTACCTGTCACAATAGACGGGACTATCAAAATGAGCAAAAAAGGAAGCGCGTTTATCAAACCTTCGAATATTAATTTATTCATACACGAGCCAATTGAACCAAAACACTTTGCTAGCGAAGGAGAATTAAGAGAATGTCTCAAAAGTATTATCAGTGAAAAGATTACAAGTGAACCTCAGCTTGCTTTGAAAGAGACATGAACATAATTTCAGTTTCTTAAAGGAGGTTTTAAACCATGAAAAAAGTAAGCAATGTTACCATGGGAATAGATAAAGTCTCAAATTCACCAATAGTTTTTTTGAAGGTAGAAGATACAAACTTTGTTGTACCAATATGGATAGGGCCATGTGAAGCTGGAATCTTGGCTTTAATATTGAGAAACGAAGATTTTGAAAGGCCTTTAACTCATGATCTCATTGGCAATGTCCTTCAACAACTCAAGGCAAAAGCCATTAAGATAGAAATTGACGAATTCAAGGAAGATATTTATTATGCAAAATTAATTTTAAAAAATAATGATTCCAAAGAGATCTATATCGATGCTCGACCCTCCGATTGCATTATTTTATCCTTAAAATACAACCTACCTATTTACATAGAAGAAGAAATAGTATCCGAACATGGTATTGAAGCTTCTTTTATAACCACAGAACAAGAAACCGAATTCAGACAAGAAATTGAAAATTTCGATATAGACGAGCTAAGAAGGAAGTTTGAAAATAAAAATAAAAAAGATCAAGATGACGAATAATTTATTTATTAGTGCGAGGTGGATCAATGGAATTTCTAAAATTACCTGAGTTTAAAAATATTTTTGACAAGAAGATAATGGATTTTTTTGAAAATTTAGACCTGGAAAACCATTTAAAAGACCCGTTGTTTTATTACATAGAAAACGGAGGTAAGAGACTAAGACCATGGATTATATATAACTTTGGGCAAATCGTTTCTGCAAATAAAAAGAATTTATTGGATATTTCAATAGCTGTCGAAATTTTACACTCCTCATCACTAATACATGATGATCTACCTGCTTTAGACAACGCAAAGTTAAGAAGGGGAGGACTCGCAAACCATTTAAAGTTTGGAGAATATAGAGCTATACTAGCGGGAGATTATGGATTCACTCTCCCACTACAGATTATTGCTAATTTAGATAATATAAACGACAGAAATAAATTTCTTTTAATGGATTATTTTATAAAAACCATTTTAAAATTATTCCAAGGAGAAACGGAAGACTTAATCTTTGAAAAAGAAGTTAGAGATGTGAGCGAAAAAGAAATTCTTGGGATGTATTCAAAGAAAACGGGGGCGGTCTTTGGATTTTGTTTTGCATCTCCTTTTTTATTAACAGGGGAAGTACAGCTAGCTAAAAAAATGAATACAATAGGAACTAATTTCGGTGTTTCTTTCCAAATTTTCGATGATTTGAAAGATTTATTTACTACGGA
>NZ_JALY01000054.1:0-8470 GCF_002924615.1 Petrotoga halophila DSM 16923
TCTTTAATATGTTTTATTGGAATACCAGGTAACAAAATAGAATTAATTTTTCTTTTGTCTACATCATAGGCCGCAACTATTTTAAACTTGTATTTTTCTAATTCGGGATAATGAGAAATAGCCCTGCCAAGGTTTCCCACCCCTATAATTGCAACATTCCAAACTCTTTCTGTTCCTAAAATCTTATGAATCTTTAAACACAGATTTTCAACATCGTATCCTACGCCCCTCTTTCCAAACTCACCAAAATAAGACAAATCTTTTCTAACTTGAGAAGCCTTTATATTAAGGGCTTCAGCAATCTCATGAGAAGAGGTCTTTGGTATTCCTTCATCTCGTAACTCTCTTAAAAATCTGTTGTACATAGCTAATCTTTTTATTGTAGGTTTAGGTACTTTTGGTGATTTCATATTTATGAAAAAGTTCTCACCAACGCATTAATAACTAGTTCTTATAATGTGGTGAAAAACTTTTTTCACCTCCTATTTGTTATTTCTTATTTGACCACTATGTTTATAATCTTTTTTGGAACATAAATGATCTTTTGTATCTTTTTACCTGATATATATTTTTGAACTTTATCATCTTCTAAAGCATAACTTTTTACTTCATCTTCGTTTAAATTAACATCAACCGTTATCTGAGCTCTCAATTTCCCATTTATTTGTACAGCTATAGTAATTTCATCTGCTTTTAAAGCATCTTTATCGATCTTTGGCCAACTTGCTTTAAATATTAACCTATCTTTTCCAAAATTCTCCCATAATTCTTCGCTTATATGAGGTGCAATAGGAGATAACATCAATACAAAATCTTCAGAAAATTCTCTTAGTAAGTTGAGGTTCCAATCTTTTTCGTCCGTGTTATTTAGATATGAGTTTAATTCATTCAAAAGCTCCATAAGGGAACTTACTGCAGTGTTAAATTGAAAATTGCCTTCTATATCGTTTGATATTTTCTCAATAGTTTGGTGCAACTTTCTTCTTAAATCCTTTTCCTGTTTATTTTTCAAAAGATAATTCGAGTTATTTTCAAGATGAATTATCTTGTCCTGTATTTTCATGTACGTATTCCAAACCTTATTCAAGAATCTATATGTCCCTTCTATGCCTGAATCATTCCATTCTGCATCCCTTTCGGGAGGAGCCATAAAAAGAATGTAAGTTCTTAAAGCATCAGTGCCATATTTTTCGATCATTTCTTCAGGAGACACAACGTTACCTTTTGATTTAGACATCTTAGCCCCGTTCCTGTATATCATACCTTGAGTGAAAAGATTTTTGAAGGGCTCATCAAAGTTGACATACCCAAGATCTTTTAACACTTTGGTTATGAACCTTGAATAAAGTAAGTGTAATATTGCATGTTCGACTCCACCTATATACTGATCTACAGGTAACCAATTGTTTACATCTTCCTTATTGAAAGGTTTGTCTTCCAGCTTTGGATTCACATATCTCAAATAATACCATGAGCTATCCACAAAGGTATCCATTGTATCAACTTCTCTTTTAGCTTTCCCACCACATTTTGGACATGTTGTTTCTTTAAAATCCGGATGATCGATCAAAGGGCTTTTGCCAGTGGGTTCAAATTCAACATCCCTAGGAAGTTTTACGGGCAAATCCTTTTCAGGCACAGGAACAACCCCACATTTTTCACAATATACAATGGGAATCGGAGCTCCCCAATACCTTTGCCTTGATATAAGCCAATCTCTCAATTTGTACTGGGTGACAACTTTTCCAATCTTTTTATATTCTAACCATTGAGAGATTTTCTTAATTGCTGTCTGGTTGTTTAAACCTGTAAATTCTCCGGAATTTATCAAAACTCCTTCACCAACGTAGGCTTTTTCTAGAATTTCTTCAGTCAACTCGTCATCTTCAGGCGTAATAACAACTCTTATGGGAAGATCGTATTTTTTCGCGAATTCAAAGTCTCTTTGATCATGTGCAGGAACAGCCATAATCGCTCCAGTACCATATTCATACAAAATATAGTTCGCTACGTAAACAGGAATCTTTTCTCCATTCACAGGATTTATTGCGTAACTTCCGGTGAAAACACCTTCCTTTTCAGCTCCCTCAGCGGTTCTTTTAAACCTATCTTGCAAACTTACTCTTTGCAAAAATTTATTGACCTTTTCAGTATTTTCTGAAGTTGTCAATTCTTCCACAAGTGGTGATTCAGGAGCTAATGCCATAAAGGTAACTCCCCACAAGGTATCCGGTCTGGTTGTAAAAACTCTCAAGCTTCCTTTTCTGTTATCAAGCTTAAATTCTACTTCGGCTCCTACACTTTTTCCTATCCAATTTTTCTGCATTGTTTTGACATTCTCTGGCCATCCGTTCAGATTGTCTAAATCATTTAGCAGCTTGTCGGCGTAGTCAGTTATTTTGAAATACCATTGCTCTAAGTGTTTGATTTCCACATTGGTCCCACATCTTTCACATCTTCCGTTAACAACTTGCTCATTAGCAAGAACAGTCTTGCAGTTTGGACACCAATTCACAGGTGCTTTTTTCTTGTAAGCTAAGCCATTTTTATACAATTGTAAGAAAATCCATTGTGTCCATTTGTAGTAATCTTCTTTACACGTTACAACTTCTCTATCCCAATTATAACTAATACCTAACTTTTTAATTTGATTTCTGATGATATTAATGTTTTGCATGGTCCAATCTTCTGGATGAATGTTTCCCTTCTCTATCGCGGCATTTTCCGCAGGCAGCCCAAACGCATCAAAACCAAATGGATGCAAGACGCTATACCCTCTCATCCTCTTGTAACGAGCTATAACGTCACCAATAACATAGTTTTTTACATGACCAACATGTAGCGTCCCCGAAGGGTAAGGAAACATTACCAAATCATAATATTTTTTATGGTACTCTTCATTCAGAACTTTAAAAGCCTCTTTTTCTTCCCAATTCTTTTGCCATTTTTTCTCTATCTCTTGTGGATTGTAAGTTTTTTCCATCTATAGTCATTCCTCCATTGTTATGATTACTCTATTGTTAATTATACCACAATTGACTATTTTCCTGTAACCGTTGGAATATAGAGGTTTAAATCTTTCATTATGTTCGAAATGTCTTTGTCGGGATGTTTGATAAGTCTGTATTGACCAGGTTCTTTTATTAGAAAAAAAGTATTTTCAGCAACTCCACTCTTAAATGAGGCGTTAAAAGGAAGCGTGTAGGTATATTGAGTTTCAATGGAAGGCTCTTTAAAAAAGTAAAATTTGTATGGATTCAATCCTGGCTTTAAATTTCCTTGGAAGATGTATCTACCTTCTGGATTTCTAAACGCCACCCATACATCTGAGGAACCTATAATATATATCTGAATGTAACCGGCATCTGATGGTTCATCTAAATTAGTGATAATTTTATCCAGATCGTTTAGATTTTTTTCTAAAAAATTGTTTGAAACTATGAATTTTTCAACCACACCATCTGGCTCAAAATATTTATTGAGATTAGTGATCTCTTTTTCTTGAGCCTCCAATTTTTCATTCACTGTTGAATTTAATCGATTGAATTGACTTTGCAGATCCTTCCTAAGTTCTATTACCCTAATCTCTGTGACAATGGATAAAACTATTGCTACTAAACTTACCACAAAGATAGTTATCTTAAATCTCATACTTACCTCCAAACATCTCCACTATATTATTGTATTCATCTATATTTCTTGCGAAAACTTTTTTTATCTTTTGGATGGTATTATCGACCTTTTTTGTATTTATTTCCATTTTATTCCCAATTTCTTGATATGAGTATCCATCTATCCATAATTCAACAATTTCCCTTTCGTTGCATTCGAGTTGTTCAAGACTCTTTGATAAAAAATATTCCTTGAGAAAATCCTTCTTTTCAGTATCAACGCTTTCTATATAATAATCGGCATTTTCTGTAAATTCGTCGTCTGTATTTTCCATACTTACAGCTTCTGTTAAAACTTTATGCTTATTTCTATTCAAGTAAGTGACAAAAGACTTGATCTCCGAAGAGATATTCATATAGGCAAAGCTTGAAAATTTAGCGTTTGCATCTTTTCTGAAATTATATACCGCTTGAATTAAACCCACCAAACCTATTTGTAAAAAATCTTCGAATTCCAGCCATGTACCATAATATTTCCCAACAATAGATTTCACCATAGGTTCAAACTTTTCAAGAATTATGCCTAGGGCTTGGTTGTCCCCTATTTGTGCAAGTTCTATAAGTTTATCCAGATTCATTCCCCTTAGCCTATAGATATGCCTACTCATATTGCTCCTCACAGTTACTAGATATTTACTATCTTTAGACAATCTGAAAGATTTATAGATAGAGTCCTTTTGCTTAGTACATTACAAAATTCAACTCTATTGATTCTTTTCTATTATACTACATTCAACAAAATACTTTCAAAAAAAGGGCGCTAAGCGCCCTTTTTTATGATTGTCTAAATCATTGTTTTTAAAACCCTATGGCAAAACTTGATTTGAATGTAAACCCGTTCAAATCAAAAATTTTTTCAAGATTCTTTGCCGTAAGGGATAACTCCGTTCTACTTTCAATAATTCTGCTATCTATTCCAAAACCTAAGAATGTGCTCCAATAATCGCGATAATTTTCAATACCAACTGTCAACGGTATAAAATTGAAAAGAGAAGTTTTAGCTTGTACACCCCAGTCGATCTTTTGAGTATCCACATAGAATTCCCCATATGGAATGATATCAAGTAAAACTACCGGTATCCTAAAAAATCCGGTAACACTCATTGGATAAGCATATGTTTCATTTACAGATTCAACTTCCATGGGTGTTGAACTACTGGAATCTTCACCAAAAATACTAATCGTTTCTTGATAAGGAATCTTGTAAGAAACCTTTGCAGGTTTAACCGTTATGTTTTTTACCGCGATTCCCACAACAGGATTTTTAATCTCACCAAAGGTTACACCTGCATCTATGGAATGTCCTGCATCGGTTAAAAATTTATCTGTTACGGAGTTAATGGATATATTTTCAAGCTCATCACTATCAAATGGAGAGTACAAATCAACGTTCATGTTCAACTCAGCCGTTGTTGTTCCTTCATCTGTATCTGTAGAAAATTCGTATTCAATATTTGATTCCTCGGTATAGACTATGGGCAAGAACAAGTTGTAAACTAATCCAACTGACATACCATCAAAATTATAAGAAGCGTACGCACCTGCTTTAAAAGATGTATCCAAATTTAACGACATCGTACCTTCGTTGGTTGTATCTATTTCGTTACCATTGGCGATAAGATCTATCAAATCGTTTGGTACCGTTAAATCACTTTTTAAATCACCATTGAGTACAACCCCAAGACCCAGATCAAAGATATTTACTACTAAGTGCCCTTCAACGTTATCTTTTGTTATAAAAGATAAAGGTTCTCCATCTAAATAGGTATATAAATCGTCGAAATTAATAGTAAACTTTGTAGCGGTCAATATGGGTAAAAGGTCTGCTATTTTGTAAGCGTTTTGATAAACCATTATATCGGGAGAAAGCTCGATTTCAAAATAATTTCTTTTACCTATTGATTCTAACAAAAGCGGATTCAAACTACTATCAAAAGATCTCAATCCTTCTGAAAAAATGATCAAAGAAACCGAAGAAACTATTAGCAATATTATAAACAATTTTTTCATAGTCATCCCCTCCTTTATTGTGCCCTTAAAGTAATTGGTATTGTTAAGTCTGTATCAAGATCCAACCAAAGGCTAAGATCTAAACTACCATCCATATTCAATGAATACGTTGATGAGGGCAGTTTTACTGTGAATACCAAATTGAAAGGAACCGTATCTTTCATATCTTCGATAAGGTCTGTTAAAACAAATGCAACAGTTTTATCTTCACCAACCGTTATTACTTCTGTTTTAACTCCTGAGGCAGTAGGTCCGTCGTTTTCAACATCCCACCCTTGAACTTCCATCTTTAAGGGCAATCCTGTCGTGTTGTCGTAATTCATGTGAAGCTTCAATGATTCTATTCCATCGAGTATATCACTCAAATCATCAGAATCTTCACCAGATCTACCAAAGATATCCTCATCGCCTACTTCATCTTTATTTGTGAATAATTCGACATCTTCGGTTATCGTGAATTCAAAAGGGATATCTACTAACAATTTTATCGTTGGAGAAGCATCCGCTGCAAGTGATGAAGTAAATGTGATGGTCATCTCATCTAAATATACATTAGAATACTCATTAAACAAAGGACCTAAGTCAAATTCCTCTCCAGAAGAGATAAGAGTTGAAGTACTAGATGTAGTCAAAGTTGCTTCTATTGTTACATCGGATGGATCATCAATTCCTATTACTACAAGAGTTGCCGGAAGACTTGTAAGACTAATTTCTCCCAAAGATCCAAAAGTTGTACCGCCAAGAGATACCAGCGTTAAAGAAGCATCAGATGTAACTAAATCGTAAGATGCAACGGGAACGTCACTAAAATTACTTTGAGAACCTGGGATCTTATCCAAAATTTCTTGTCCATCGAATATTTTCAAATCTACCCCATAAGTCAAGGGATTAGTAGATTTGTGTGTGACGGTGGCATCGGAACCAAAACTATCTTCTAAACTACTTACAATATCTTCAGTATCCACTAAATCGGACATTGTAATACTTTCTGTTGCAATAGGTGCTTGAATAGTTGGATCCGTTTTTAACTCGATCTCTTCAAGTGCACAGGATGTGAACAGAAACATGCTTACAACTAACAAAAAAAATACATAATAAAACCTTTTCATTTTTCTCACCCCCAAATTTATTTTTTTACTACCTTTAGAAACTTTAAAACCTGTGTTAGCACTCTTTCATCCTACAGCTAACCAGAAAGTGCCTGTGTTTTTTGAAAACTTCAAAATACTCTTATTTAATTATATTATCAAATTATACCATATTTTCCCCCAAATTAGTTTTTTTGAAAACTTTTAAAATTAAATTGATAATACTTTCTTTCCAAATAACAAGAAAATGCAAAATAATTTAATTTTTTTGAATACGAGCCTTAATAATAATTAGCTATAATAAAAATACCCATCCCCCCGAAACATCATGATTGATATTTCGGCCCATCCAATGAGGACGCTTTTGCGTCCTCATTGTTTTATTCCCCCCATTTATTTGCCTATGAAAAGTTCGATAAAAGTCTATTTCTTACTTCTTCTCTACCACCCAAGTATTTTATATCCCCAGGCTCAGGGACTTCTTCTATACTCCATGGCCCAAATTTGATTCTTTTCAATTCTATAACTTTATAACCTAAAGCTTTTATCATGAGTTTTATCTGCCTTTTTTTACCTTCGTTTAAACTGATTTGTAAAAGGGATAGATCTTTTTCTTTTTTCAAAATTTTCACCTTGGATTTCATCGTTTTATATCCGGTTTCAAGTGTGATACCTTCTTCCAAAGTCTGCAATTCCTTTTTTGAAGGCGTACCTTTCACCAATACTTCATAAACTTTAGTGACCTTATTTTCAGGCCTTAACAAATAATTGGCTAAATCACCATCGTTTGTCAGAAGCAAAAGGCCGCTTGAATCGTAGTCAAGCCTGCCTACATAAAAAACTCTTTCTTCAATCTTTCCTTTTAGCAAATCATTTATTGTCTTTCTACCGTATTGGTCTTTGAAGGTACACAAGACTCCTTTGGGTTTGTTTAAAAGGTAATAAACTTTGTTTTCAGCTTTCTTTTGTAGCTCGGAAAGATAATATTTTTTATTGTTAAATTCTATGAAATCATTTTCTTTTATTTCATACCACGGTTCTTTAACCAATTTACCGTTGACTTTCACGCCTTTAGTCAATATGTACTCTGAGGACTGCCTTCTACTCAGAGATATTGTTTGAAGAGCCTTTTGTAGCTTCATTCTTTTTCATTTCCTCCAACTTTTTCAACGTTTTATCCGGTAAGAATTCGTAAAATTTTTCGGTAAGATGGTAGTATGTATGGTTTTTCTTTTTACTTTTTTTAACTAGATCGTATTCCATTAATTTTTTTAGCTGATAGTAACTATTTTTGCCTCTGATTTTTTCTATCTCGACAACCCTGCTATCTCCATTCATAAATAGTATCGCTAATACTTCGAATTGAGTTTGTGTTAACTCAAATTTTCGAGGATTTGGAAATATCATAGATTTTATTTCTGGCTTTATTTCAAATCTGTATTTGTTCCCGTTTCTTACCAATTCCACACCGTGTTGGTCACCGATATAATGTAATTCTATTTCTTCTATGTAATGCCTCAATTCTTCTTCTTTTATCTTTAAACGTTTGGAGATCTCTTTGAAAGATATACCGTTGGGCTTTGAGAATACTAATGCCTCTATCATTCGAATTTCTACATCTATTTTGTCTTTAGCCATTCAAATCACTTCCGAGATTTTGCAGGTTAAGTTTAATAAACAAACCTTTTTCATATTTGAAAA
>NZ_JALY01000242.1:0-4960 GCF_002924615.1 Petrotoga halophila DSM 16923
AATTATTAAGTTTCAGAATTCCAAAAGACAGAAAAAAGTGTAGGCTAAGGAGGAATATAGATGGCTAGAAAATGTGAAATTTGCGGAAAAAGTCCTGCGACTGGAAACACCGTTGCTAAATCAAAAGTAACAACAAGAAGGGTATGGAAGCCTAACCTTCAAAAGATAAGAGTAATTACCGACGAAGGTACAGTAAGAAGGATTTATGTTTGTACTAAATGTTTAAAATCTGGAAAAGTTCAAAAGGCATAAAGAAAAATCGGTCTAAAATAAGACCGATTTTATTTTGCATAATTTGGCGTGCCTGGCCGGATTTGAACCGGCAACCTCCGGATCCGCAGTCCAACGCTCTATCCAATTGAGCTACAGGCACATTGAAACTTTGATAAAAAATGGCGGAGAGGGAGGGATTCGAACCCTCGGTAGAGTCACCTCTACACTTGCTTAGCAGGCAAGCGCCTTCGGCCACTCGGCCACCTCTCCGTAATTTTTGCTTATTCAACCCTGAAATATTATAGCATTGATATTCTCAACTGTCAAGGAAACATTTCATTTCTTCGCTCTTTTCATTTCGTACATTTTATTATCGGCTTCTTTTATTAATGATTCAGGGCTTATATCCTTTTGGAAGTCTTTATATTCTGAAACACCATAACTTAAATCAATCCTCACGTTACCATCCACTTTTACATTTTGTAGTTGGTTTAAAATTCGTTGAAAAATTTTATGAACATCAACTTCTTCGGCATTAGGGAGTCCTAAAACAAATTCATCTCCACCTACTCGTATTATCAAATCTGATTCTCTTAAAGTATTTTTTAATACATCTGTTACCTTTTTTAGGATATAATCTCCTGCGTCGTGACCATAATTGTCGTTTATGTATTTAAGGTTATCGATATCAATAAAGACGATAGATAAAGGCTCTTTCCTTCTTTTAGCAAGTTGAAAATATTTTTCTAAGGCATAAAAACCTGCTCTTCTGTTGTAAGAACCAGTTAAATCGTCGAAAGTTGCGTATTTTTTAAGTATTTCTTCAAGTTTTTTCTTTTCAGTAATGTCTGTTATCACTAAAATAATTCTACACACATCAACTTCTTCATACGTTACCCCCGTTAATAAAACCGGGACTTTGTTACCACTTTTCGTAACTAAGTTAGACTCGAAAGAAATCATATTATTAGTGCTTCTTTTTAAATTTTGAATATTTTCATAAAAACTTTCCCAATCTCTTTGATCTAATACTTTTTTTAAATCTAAGATGTCTTCTTCAAATTCAACCATTTTGTAGAATGATTTATTAGCATATTTAACGTTAAAATCAAAATCTAATAAAACCAGGCCTTGTCCCATGTTTTCAACGACTTTTTCAATAAAATCTTTCTCTTTTTTTATTTCTTCAATCTGTTTTTTATCTTCAGTTATTTCTAAATAAGCTCCAACCATATTCAAAGGCAGGCCAAACTTATTTCTTTCTAAAACTTTGCCCCTTGAAAAAAACCATTTATCATTATTGTTCACATCTTTTATACGGTAAGTTCCTTCAAATTTACTTGTTTTAGTCAAAAAATGTTCTCTTATATTTTTTATCACCGTTTCTTTGTCTTCTTTATTGATTGATTCTTCAAATTTGTTCCATTTTCCTTCGAAGGGGTCTTTAGTGTATCCCAAAATTTCTTTGTATCTTTCGTCATAATTGAATTTATCAGAGAATACATACCATTCCCAAATGCCTATTTGGGAAACTTCTAAAGCTTTTTGAATAGTTTCTTGGTTTTTTTGAATGATTTCGATCTCTTTTTTGTACCTTTCACTTTCGCTTAAATCCTTTCCAATTAATATGTAAAGGTTTTCATCGTTTAACCGGAAATTTTCTAATTTGAATTCAAAAGGTACTTCTTCTCCATTTCTGTTGGGAAAGTGTGATTTAAAAATCAACAACTTACTTAAATTTTGCCTTCTAAAGAAATATTCAATCTGTTTCTTAACGTCAACTTCAAAAAAAGCTGTGATATCTTTATTTATAAAATCTTTTTTTGAAAAACCGAAATTATTTATCTTTTTGTTGACAAAAACAATTTTTCTATCACAATCCATAATAAGTATAAGATCGTTCAATTCATCTAGAAGGTAAGAAGGAAAGTTTTCTTCGATAAATTCAAAGGGTTCGTTTTTTGATTCTTCTAACTTTTTTTGAAGTTGAGACAGTATGAAATCTTTCTCTACCCCTGTAAGTTTTTCGTAATTCTCGTTTATTTCAGTCACCCCTTATCACCCTTATTCTACCTTTATTATAGAGTATTTGAAACCTTTTTCATTTAAAAGATTATTAATCTTTTTAACAACAATCTCCCTACTATCAGAAAGGTTTTTAATCCCCCGAAATAAAATATATATTTGTTGAGAATTATAAGTTATTAAATCTTCTTGTCTAATGATCTTTTTCAATTCATTAATTAATTCATCGTCAAAAGAAGAATACATTTTAATCTCCACGAATAAGTGGTCTTTATCTCTTTTTACTTTTTCAAGTTCGAGAACTATATCAAATAATTCTGAGGATAAAACGTTACCATTTTTTTCGTAAAATGCTGGTGTTTCTCCATTATTCACGCTGTTTGGAGTGAATGGAAATTCTTTGGTATGCCCAAAAATATCTTTGTATTCGTTGAATAAACCTTTAGCTTTTTCAAGTTCATTGTTTTCTGTGTAGAATTTGATCAATCTTAACCAACTGTCTTCTCTTTGTGAATAATAAAAAGCTTTTTGAAAATAATAATGTGCATCGATTGGGTTATTCATTTTTTGGTGAATATTACCCATTTCAATTAACATATCAACATATATTCGTTTTAAATATTCCCTTTTTTCTCTCACCCAGTCCTCGTGAACGTTTTCTTGTAATAAATCACCCTTGTATAAACTTACCGCCTTTGATAACAAAAACAAACGTCTATTGATTTCTTTCTCTTTAAACCCTTCATCATTTAAGGCTAAAAATTCTTCAAAATCTATATATATGTCGTTTGATTTTGAAAACGTACAAAAATCCTCTTGTAAGGTTAATTCGTTGCTACTCAGTACTAAATTTTTTCTAATATAATATAGTGTAGTATTTAAATTTTGTCTGGCACTTTCGTCATCGAAATTGGGCCAAAATAGATCGTACAAATCGAAAACGGAAACCTTTTGGCCTCTGCTGAGAATAAGATATTTCAGAATTTCTCTGGCTTTTCTTGATTTTAAATTTTCTATTGGATTATCATCAAGAAAGATTTTAAAATCCCCCAACATATAAATATTTAACATAGGGTATGCCCCCCTTAAAAATTAATTCATTCTTATTTTAACACTTTTGATAATAAACCCAAAAATATTAACGTATTTAATTCAATGAATATCTACTAAAATTCATAGGAGGATACAAGAGAAAAAGAAAATCTTTTAGTAACAAAGTTGTAACCACCCAAGGTCTCAAATTTAAAGTTGGATATTTGATTCAAAATGCCTCCTGTTAAGGAAAAGTCGTATTGATTTTCCAAATAAGTTAATCCCAAGCCAACAAAAAAGTTGTTGTTCATATTTTCAGACAACTTTTTAAGCTCTCGCCCAAGATAAAATCCCAGGTCTTCAAAATTCAACGCTTGTGCTAATTTTTCTCCTAAATAAAAACCTTGTTCTTCGTTGGTAAGCATGTCCCTTAAATCTACGATTTTAAATGTAGGGAAGTTTTCGGTAACTGTGAATGCAAAATCTCCTTTGAAATCAAGGCTGTTATTAGAAAATTTGTAAGGTACAAATATCCCACTGAATTCAAAAGAGTCAATATATGTTCTATCATTCAAAAACAGATAAAAGGTATCGTTTTGATAGTTAACACCAACTTTTAATCCATTAAAAATGAGTCCTACATAGTAACCCCCATTTTTGTAATCAAGTAAGTTACTCATGCCAAAGAAAATTAAATCATTTAATTCCACTTCTGTTTCGCCGATGAACTCATCATCATAATAAGAAAATTGATTATAATAAGTTTTAAAGGTAATTTTATTCTCTTTTGAAATTTCTTTTTGATCTGTGAATTCTAACTTTTCAATGTTGTTCACTAGGAGATAGATATCCAAGGTCTTTTCTTCATTCTCTTCTAAATAATAAATAGAGGTGACATAGTTTTTCTTTTTTTTCAATAGGTCAATAGTATTTTCAAAGTGCATATTCACACTGTCTATAATAATTTTTGTTCTAACCTTATCTCCCAAGTCATTAAGAGGGGTAAGCTCGAAAGTAGCCACAACATTGCCTTTTGAGTCAAACTTAAAAGTATAACCTTGAATCACAGCTATACTACCGAGCAACGTTTCACTTTTGCTTTCGTTCTTCAAAACAGAGTATATTGAGTAATTATACATTTGAGAACTTTGTGAAAACGCAAATGTATGAAACGTCAAAACGAAGAGTATTAGAAGATAGATATACTTTTTCATTTTTGGTCAACCCCTTGAAAGGTTGAGCTAGCAGTTAAAAATATCATCATCCGTTTACTTTCATCTTTATTTTGGTTATCCCCGAATAAAAACCTAAGAAAAGGAAGATCTTTCAGCAACGTTGTTCCCCCGCTTTTTGAATAAAGTTGGCTCAAATCCAAATCTGCTATCAAAAAAATCTCGTTAGGATTTAAATTGACCTTAGTCTCCAGTTCTGACTCTGAAAGTAAATAACCATCTTTTGTAACTTCCATCAAATTGGCTGTTTTTGTCTTAAAGGAAATTTGAAGTATTTGATCTCTCATAGTAGGAGTCATTTCTATTTCTATTCCACTCTCAATATCCCTAAATTCGTTCCTGTATGTAGTAAAAACGATACTCTCTAAATTCTTCAAACTTAATAATGCTGGCTCTCCGGGTAAAACATTGACAACCTGTTTAGTAACTAAATTTGCGGTTTCGTTCTTTTCGTACAT
>NZ_JALY01000213.1:0-2261 GCF_002924615.1 Petrotoga halophila DSM 16923
CTTTTTGGAAGAGAACCTTATATTTGTCTCAGTATGAAGTTGGAATGAGTTATTTTTCAAATTTAGAAAAAAGGATAAAAGGTATTACTATTAAAAAAGAATTGTTAATAGATAATGATCTTTTTAAATACGCAATTGAATCGCATAGTACTATTAAATTACCTGTAAGTCGATTGGAGGAAAAGATAGTAAATTTACTTGATTTAAGGGGAGAAATAGCTATTTCACCAATAGAAATAAACAATGGAAGACTTGCTTTTTATCTTTGCGATAATAGATATAACGGGAAACCAATTACAGATGATCAACTGGAAATTTTAGATTATTATACTAAAGAAAGTTGGATGATGTGGCAAAATAAAATTTATCAAAGTATCTTAAAAAAAGATGCTCAGATTGATCCGCTAACCAATATTGGAAACAGAAGAAGTTACGAAAATTACATTTCTTCTATAAAATATTTAAAAAATCAGAAAATAGCCTTAGTAATGGTGGATTTAGACGACTTCAAAGAGGTAAACGATTCCTACGGTCACGAAGAAGGAGACACACTTTTAAAAAAATTTGCGCAACTATGTGTTGATAATTTGAGAAAAAAAGATAGTATATTCAGATATGGTGGCGATGAGTTCGTAATAATTTTAGAAGGGGTTAAAAAAGAAGAGGTTTATTCTATTTTGAAAAGAATAAACCGTAAACTAAAACAAGAGATGAATGTCACTTTTTCTGCGGGAGTAGCGTATGGTAACAGCCATGAAATAGATTTACTTTTCAAAATTGCCGACCAAAATCTATACATGGCAAAAGGGCAAGGAAAAAATAAAATTATCATCAATTAAGATATTATTCTCTTGCCATGTATTTTAAAATGAAAATCTTATTTTAAAAAACTTTTTATTTCTAAAACGTCTATTTATTTAGCCTAATGCTACATCGAGGACCAGCATCAGCAAAAATCCAAAAATCAGTGAGAAAGTAGCCGTTCTTTCGTATCCGTGAGAATGTGTTTCTGGGATTATCTCATCGCTGATAACGTACAGCATAGCCCCTCCCGCAAATGAAAGAAAAAAAGGTAAGGCTGGTTTCATTAAGACCACTAGAGATGCCCCAAGTAAACCTCCTATAGGTTCGACTAATCCTGTCAAAAAACTCCAAAAGAAACTTTGTTTTCTTGAATAATTTGCTTTAATTAAAGAGAAAGCTGTCGCTGTCCCTTCTGGAATATTTTGTAGTCCTATAGCAACTGCTACAGTAATACCATTAGCAATCATTCCACCACCAAAACTCACCCCTACAGCCATTCCTTCCGGAAAGTTATGGAGTGCTATTGCGATAACGAACAGCCATATTTTCTTTAAGCGTGCCAATTCAGGCCCTTCGTGTCCTTTTAAGAAATGTTCGTGAGGAGAGAAGGTATCCATTAATTCAATAGTAAGTGCGCCGAGAAATATCCCTAAAATAGTTATTAATATTCCACCCGTGTCTAAAGATGGAATTATAAGTGAAAAAACAGTAGCTGCGAGCATAACACCGGCAGCAAATCCTAAAAACATATCTAAATTTTTTTCGCTTAACTCTTTTTTGAAAAACAATACTGGAATAGCTCCAATTGAAGTAGCAAGACCAGCGATCAGACTTGCTAGGGTTCCAAATATCCATATTTGAGAACTGGTTAATTCGTTCATCTTAGCCCTCCTTGTAGGTTGTTTTTTTAGTTTTGTGAATTTAGTGAAGAATATTAATTTCAAAAGCTGATTAATATTCTTTCAGGAAGAAGCTTTTTATCCCACAACAATTCTTAATTATAATATCTCTGTTTTGTGCAGATATTACAACCGATATAACTTTAAGTTAGAATTACGATTGCAACTTCTTGTTATATTTGATATAATTTAATGATTCTTCGGGGAAGGCTAGGGGGTGAAAGGGAGAAATCTGTACGGGGTATTGACTAAATTTTTGTACCTTTAAAAAAAACACTTGATTTATGTTATAATAAAAAATAATCAACAGGTTAAAGATCATTTATTAGGAGGAATCACATGGCTAACGATCAAAAACAAAAAAGGGGTAATAGCTTTAATTTCATAATCATAACATTAATTTTCTTTGCTGGGTTAGCTATTTTTCAATTTTTTATGTACAGAAATCTTCAGCCTCAGTTTCAAGTAATATCAAGAGATATTACATTTACTATTTACGAAGACCTTTCCGTGGATTTTGCAACCAAAGTAGAAATACTAACAGAAAACGAGAGAGAT
>NZ_JALY01000212.1:0-4853 GCF_002924615.1 Petrotoga halophila DSM 16923
AACTTAATGGGAAAAATGCTTTTTTTACAAGGCAATGAAGCGGTTGGAATGGCTGCTATAAAGGCAGGATGTCGTTTTTTTGCTGGTTATCCGATTACACCATCAACTGAAATTGCTGAATATTTGTCTAGAGAATTGCCAAAGGTTGGAGGAACTTTTATACAAATGGAGGACGAGCTCGGAAGTGCAGCTGCTATAATAGGTGCTTCTCTTGCAGGTGTAAAATCCATGACTGCTACTAGTGGTCCCGGATTTTCACTTATGCAAGAAGCTTTAGGATACGCCATTATGACAGAGGTACCCTGCGTGTTTGTTGATGTTATGAGAGGTGGTCCAAGCACAGGGCTTCCTACAAAGCCCTCTCAAGGAGATATAATGCAGATACGGTGGGGAACTCATGGAGATCACCAAATTATTGCGATATATCCTTCTACAGTGGAAGAAGTTTATACATATACTGTCACAGCGTTCAATTATGCAGAAAAATACAGAACACCGGTTATTTTGGTTTTGGATGAAACTTTAGCACATATGAGAGAAAACGTGTATTTCGATTACGAGAAAGAGAATCCACAGATTGTCGAAAGATTAAAGGAAGTCGATTTAGGAGAGGAAGAATTATTTTTACCTTTTGATTTAGAGGAGCAATTTGCGGTAAATCCATTAGTTGAAATGGGGAAAACAAGATTTCATGTTTCTGGTCTTGTTCATGATGAAAGTGGCTTTCCAATTAGGGACCCCAGCACCATATCAAAAGTGATAGAACATTTGGATTCAAAAATTAGATTATCTGCTGAGGAAATTTCTATTTATAATGAGTATATGCTACAAGATGCTGATATAGTAGTAGTTGCATATGGGAGCGTTGCTAGGAGTGCCTTGAAGGCGGTTAAACAAGCGAGATCAGATAAAATTCCTGTTGGTTTCTTTAAACCTATCACTATTTGGCCAATGCCAACCTCACGACTTAAATTAATATTTAAAAGTGCTCAAAGTATAATCGTTCCAGAGATGAATACAGGCCAGTACGCTAAAGAGATGTCACGATTGAATAAATTGAACAAACATGTCGAATCTTTAACGAAAACTAGCGGTGAGTTGATTACACCTGATGAAATATTAGAAGTAATCATGAAAATGTGGGTTCAGATTACGGAGATGTAAATAAAATGAATGTAAAATTGCCAGAAAAGTATCAACCAAAAATCAAGTCTGCTTATGTAAATCCAGGTGTTACGCTTTTACTTGAAAACTTCACAAAAGAAGTTCTTTTTGATTTTGAAGTGATGATTAAAATTCATTCTGATCCATTCAAAGTACCAGATAATTTGTATAAATTAATAAAGATATGCAATTCATTCTCAATTTTCACTATAAAAAGCATAGAAGAGACTAATTGCATAGAAGAACAAAAAGTAGAACTAAAAAGATTCCAAATGGAGATCGTAGTTGAAATTAATTACGAAACACTTCAAAAAGAGGAAAGCATAGTAGTATATGAGATAATTAAAAATTCTTCCACATTATTAGGATCAATGCTTACAGATATCCTACTCAATTCCTCAAAAATAGCCAATGTATTCCGGGCTTCAAAAATCATATTGGAAAAAGGGTATAAACCTGAAACGTCTATAGATGAAATGTTATATATAACTATGACAGCGATAACAGGCGGCTTTGCAGGAGGATTTAATAGGGCTATCTTATTTGTTGAAGACAGTGGTGATTTCAAGGTCCATAGAGTTATTGGACCTGAAAGTGATAGAGAAGCTGACAAAACTTATGAAAAGTTTGAAACACTTGAGAGAAATATAGAATCATATTTGTCTCAATATAAATCTAAAATGAATTATTTTTCAAATTTAGAGAAAAAGATAAAAGGAATTACTTTTAAAAAAGAATTGTTGGTAAACAATGATCTTTTTAAGTACTCAATTGAGTCGAATGCTACTATTAAATTACCTGTAAGTCGATTTAATGAGATGATCGTAAATTTACTCGATTTAAAGGGAGAAGTAGCTATTTCACCAATAGAAATAGACGATGGAAGACTTGCTTTTTATCTTTGCGATAATAGATACAACGGGAAACCGATAACAGATGATCAACTGGAAATTCTAGATTATTATGCTAAAGAAAGTTGGATGATGTGGCAAAATAAAATTTATCAGAGTTTATTAAAAAAAGATGCTCAGATAGATCCTCTTACAAAGGTCGGGAACAGAAGAAGTTACGAAAATTATATTTCTTCTATAAAATATCTAAAAAATCAGCAAATAGCCTTAGTTGTCATTGATTTAGACAACTTCAAAGAGGTAAACGATACCTATGGCCACGAAGAAGGAGACAAACTCTTAAAAGGATTTGCACAACTATGTGTTGATAATTTGAGAAAAAAAGATAGTATATTCAGATATGGTGGTGATGAATTCGTAATAATTTTGGAAGTTGTTAAAAAAGAAGAGATATATTCTATTTTGAAAAGAATAAACCGTAAACTAAAAGAAACCATGAATATCACTTTTTCAGCCGGAGTAGCGTATGGTAACAGCCATGAAATAGATTTACTTTTCAAAATTGCCGACCAAAATCTATACATGGCAAAAGGGCAAGGAAAAAATAAAATTATGATCAATTAAGATATTATACCGTCTATAATTGTCATCGCCCCTAAAAGGATAAATGCTACTCCAGCAATTTTGCTAAGTTTTTCTTCCGAAACGCTATTAGCGAATATTGCAGCCATTTTTGAACCTAAAGCACCACCTACAACCGCGAAAGCTAACAAATTCCAAGGGATTGGAGCATACAACGCATGAGAAACAGCACCAGATAATGCTGTAAAAGCCATTATCAGAACAGAAGTTCCTACTGCAACGTGAATTTTGTATCTTAAAACCAGTGTAAGTATAAGAAGTATCATTACTCCGCCGCCTGCACCGACAAAACCAGCTATAAATCCGATTAACAAACCCCAAAGTATTGAGCTAGTAATTCTTTTGACATTACTTATATTTGGATCATTTTTATGTTTTTCTTGAATAGTTTGTATTCTTTGATGTAAAGGCTTCCTTATGAAATTTATACCGATTAATAAGATTGCAACTCCGGTAAATCCTCCTAATCTGGCTGAAGGAACATATGAAGAAATCCAACTTCCAATTATAGCCCCCACAATTGCACTTATTGCCATCTGTAATCCAGATTTTAAATCAATATTTCCGTTTCTTCTATAAGTATTTGCTGCTACCAACGATGCCACCACATCCGTTGCTAAACTTATTCCTATAGCTTCAAAAGTTGGAATATCTAAAAAAGTTATTAAAACTGGTACAATCACCGCTGCAGCACTTGCTCCAATTATTCCTGTAACAGCTCCAGCGCCCCAACCGGCTAGAACTGAGATTAGGTATTGACTTATCATATTTTTTTGACCTCCCAAATATTTTTTATAGTGTTTTTAAAAACTCTAAAATACGGATTTTGAAAATTAACTTATCAAAAAATATTTTTTAGCCCAAGGCTACATCGAGCACCAGCATCAGCAAAAAGCCAAAAATCAGTGAAAAAGTAGCGGTTCTTTCATATCCATGAGAATGCGTCTCTGGAATTATCTCATCGCTAATAACGTATAGCATAGCCCCTCCCGCAAATGAAAGAAAAAAAGGCAAGGCCGGTTGTATTAAGACCACTAGAGATGCTCCAAGTAAACCTCCTATAGGTTCAACTAATCCTGTTAAAAAACTCCAAAAGAAGCTTTGTTTTCTTGAGTAATTTGCTTTAATCAAAGAGAAAGCTGTTGCTGTTCCTTCTGGGATGTTTTGTAATCCAATAGCAACGGCTACAGTAATGCCATTAGCGATCATTCCACCACCAAAGCTCACCCCTACAGCCATTCCTTCTGGAAAGTTATGAAGAGTTATTGCTATGACGAACAGCCATATTTTCTTTAAGCGTGCCAATTCAGGCCCTTCGTGTCCTTTTAAGAAATGTTCATGAGGAGAGAAGGTATCCATTAATTCAATAGCAAGCGCGCCAAGAAAGATTCCTAAAATAGTTATTAAAATTCCACCTGTGTCTAAAGATGGAATTATAAGTGAAAAAACAGTAGCTGCAAGCATAACCCCGGCAGCAAAACCTAAAAACATATCTAAATTTTTTTCGCTTAACTCTTTTTTGAAAAACAACACTGGAATAGCTCCTATTGAAGTGGCAAGTCCAGCGATTAGACTTGCTAGGGTTCCAAATATCCATATTTGAGAACTGGTTAATTCGTTCATCTTAGCCCTCCTTGTAGGTTGTTTTTTTAGTTTTGTGAATTTCGTGAAGAATATTAATTTCAAAAGCTCATTAATATTCTTTCAGAAAGTAGCTTTTTATCCCACAACAATCCTTAATTATAATATCTCTGCATTGTGTAGATATTACAACCGATATAACTTTAAGTTAGAATTACGATTGCAACTTTTTGTTATATTTGATATAATTTAATGATTCTTCGGGGTAGGCTGGGGCTAAGGGGAGAAATTTATACGGGGTATTGATTAAATTATTAGCCCTTTAAAAAAGCATTCGATTTATGTTATAATAAAAAGTAACCGACAGATTAAAGACCATAAATTAGGAGGAATCACATGGCTAACGATCAAAATCACAAAAGGGGTAATAGCTTTAATTTCATAATCATAACATTAATTTTCTTTGCTGGGTTAGCTATTTTTCAATTTTTTATGTACAGAAATCTTCAGCCTCAGTTTCAAGTAATATCAAGAGATATTACATTTACTATTTACGAAGACCTTTCCGTGGATTTTGCAACCAAGGTGGAAATATTAACAGAAAACGAGAGAGAT
>NZ_JALY01000249.1:0-11419 GCF_002924615.1 Petrotoga halophila DSM 16923
GCTGATGGCCTAATCAAGGGTGATGCAGTAATCGGTTAGCAAGTTGACTGCTAAGTCAGGAAACAAGCTTTTTAGGCAACGGCCAAAAGGCCTTGCAGGGGGGCAAGGAATCTTCCCTCGCTAATCATCCTGGTACTATTTTAGCATTAGGGCATCTCTTTACAAAAGAAATAATAAAAAAGATCAAAAGACAGATTTTTAGTACCATTTTTTAAGTTTCATAACTATACATATTATACGAGGGGGTATTATCAATGGAAATGAATACTATGAATAATTCTCATAATCATGAAAATCATCATGAACATATGGTAGCAGATTTCAAAAAGAGGTTTTTTGTTTCGTTAATATTCACCATCCCAGTCATTATCTTGTCCCCTTTTTTTCAAGATCTTTTTGGATATCAAATAAAATTTTCATTTGGTGAAACTATTTTATTATTTATATCCGCTTTTATCTACTTTTATGGAGGCTGGCCATTTCTTAAGGGAATGGGGAACGAAATAAAAAATAAAAATCCAGGAATGATGACTTTAATCGGTATAGCTATTACTGTCAGTTTCATATACAGCGCATTGGTAAGTTTAGGTTTAAAAGGAAGTACATTTTACTGGGAATTGGCGACTTTAATTGACATAATGTTAATAGGACATTGGATAGAAATGAGATCTGTTATGGGTGCTTCTAAAGCTTTAGAAGAATTAATAAAGCTAATGCCGAACGAAGCTCATTTAATAAATAATGAGGAAATAAGAGATATAAAAACTTCTGATTTAAAGGTAGGAGACATAGTTTTAGTAAAACCTGGAGAAAGAATCCCTTTGGATGGTGAAATAATAAAAGGCGAAACAAGCATTGATGAATCAATGATTACTGGTGAGTCAAAACCTGCATATCTAAAAACAGGCCAAGAAGTGATAGGTGGTTCAATAAATATAGACGGATCAATTCAAGTAAAAATACAAAAAGTAGGGAAGGATACATATCTATCTCAAATATACAAATTAGTTAAAACTGCTCAACAATCTAAATCCCGAGCGCAAGATTTAGCTAATAAAGCAGCTTTTTGGTTAACTATTATTTCTATCTCAACTGGTACTTTGACATTAATAGTTTGGACTTTACTCGGACAACCATTTAGTTTTTCGTTAGAAAGAATGGTTACAGTAATGGTAATAGCCTGTCCCCATGCATTGGGGTTAGCCGTACCGTTAGTAATTTCAAGATCGACTTCTATTGCAGCAAAAAAAGGTTTACTTATACGAAACAGAAAGCCGTTTGAAAGATTTAGAAAAGTTGAAGCAGTAGTTTTTGATAAAACAGGGACGTTAACCGAAGGAAAGTTCGAAGTAAGAGAGATAATCACATTCTCTGAAAATTATGATAAAAATACATTATTACAAATAATCGCTTCTGTTGAAAGTTTATCAGAACATCCTATTGCCCAAGCTATTGTAGAAGAATCTAAGAAAAATAAAATAGATACATTGGAAGTAAATAATTTCAAATCTATTACCGGTAAAGGTGTCGAAGGAAATATAAACGGAGAATTATACCATGCTGTAAGTGTTGAGTATCTTAAAGATGAAGGAATTCCTATACCTGATGAAAATAAAAAGAATAAAGCTGTTTCTACTCAGGTATATTTGCTAAAAAACAAAAAAGAAGTTCTATCGGTTATAAATCTTGTAGACAGAATTAGGCCTCAATCTAAAGCAACTGTTCGAAGTTTAAAGGAATTAGGTATCAAAACATATATGATTACTGGTGATAACGAAGAAATTGCAAAATATGTATCTGAAGAACTAGGTTTAGATGGATATTATGCTAGTGTTTTACCAAATGAAAAAGCACAGAAAATAAAGGAACTAAGAGAAAAACGCCAAACAGTGGCTATGGTAGGGGATGGAGTAAATGATGCACCAGCTTTAGTTACCGCTGATGTAGGTATAGCCGTCGGAGCAGGGACAGATATCGCAATTGAAAGTGCAGATATAGTACTTTCAACAAGTAATCCTCAAGCAATATTAGATTTAGTGCACTTATCAAAATCAACTTATAAAAAAATTATCCAAAATCTTGCTTGGGCAACTGGATACAATGTTATAACAATTCCATTGGCTGCAGGAGTTTTGTACGTAATAGGAATACTTCTAAGTCCAATGATCGGAGCTGTATTAATGAGTTTAAGTGCAGTTATTGTTTCAATAAATGCTAATTTGTTGAAATAAATTTAGGTACTTTAAAAATGAAGATTTTTGAAAAATAAGGCCTTGAATTAAATATGGCTCCCATTGTATAAAAGGTGAATTTAGTGAAAGGAGGTTAAAATTTTTATGTACTATAGATGGAGTATGCCATGCCATGGTTATTTCATAAGAGGAGGAGGCTTTTGGACTATGGGAATCATTGGATTAGCATTAGTTTTGATTGTTCTCTATTTTATCTATAAAAACAGTAAGGATAAAAGTGAAAGTAATTATACTAACGTTGAGAAACAAAATTCTAAGAACGAAGCGTTAGAAATATTGAATAGAAAATTTGCAAATGGAGAAATATCTGAAGAAGAATACCTCCGAAAAAGGGACATTTTAAAAGATGATGATTTGAATTAAAATAATTAAAAGACGCATCTATAAGAGTAGATAGATGCGCCTTTTTGACTGATTATTTCGTAATTAGCAATCATATTCACCTATATCCCTTTTGATCCATTATCTGTAGTAATTAGTACTTTATCAGAGTATCGTGAAAAATTCTTCTTCTAAAATTACTAGCTCAGGGGTTCTGGCACCTAATATGGTAATTACTCTATTTCCTTTTGTTTTTATTCTTTTTTTAATTTTTTATTGTTATTTGAAAAGAGATATCCTAATGCTAAAATAAAAATGTAACTCAATTAGTGAAGGAAAATTTCAGCTCCTCCTTGCAAAACCCTATTGCCGATTTCGCTAGATGTGGCGGGTATCTTTATTATATTATATTTTATAAGGACTCCGACTGAAAACCACGATGGCTTTAGCTGCGTGGATGAAAGCCGTTACCCTTGGGTCTGTATATATTTTTCAATTGTTTCCTTGCTTACATTTCCTATACTACAAGCAAAATATCCGTCTGACCAAAATGTTTTCTTACGATATTTACAAACAAATATTAAATGTACCATCAATAAATATTTACTGTGATTCCTACTAACATAATCCATACACAAATCCTTTATTAAACTTATATGGAGTCAATAATTCTACTTTAGGTACTTTCTTAATTTCTTTTAAAGCAATATATTTTCCACCATTTTGTGTTCCTCTTACCGTAAATATTTTTCCTTCATATCTTACTAAATCATTTGGCTGATAAAAATATTTACCTGCTCTTATTCTTCTTTGTCCATCTGATACTTTCTGCCCTCTGAAATTCTTTAACCTCTCTCCATTCTTATTCTTGTTTCTAGTACGTCTACCACAATTTAAATCTCCGGCAGACACTTTTTCACTAGTTCTTTTATCAATATACTTTGCATCATAAAACTTTTCTAATGAACGATTATTACGTCTTACTTGTTCAATTTTAACCGGTTTAATTCTTATCTGATTGATTCCTTTAGCTATACAAAATGCATCATTATAATGTGACTTTTCAATCTTATTGTTAATTCTGTGATTTTTGGTTATATATCCATAAGTAAAACTAACATTATTATATTTTTCTTTTAATATGTTGACCAAATACCATCTAACAATACTCATAAATGTAGCATCTTTAAAATTCTTTAACTTTGGCTTCCAATCTTTTAAAAAACCTTTATGATTAGGTGAAGTATGACATTTTGTACAAAGTGTTATTAAATCTTCTGGTCTTTCTGTTGCTCCATTACTTCTGTAATTTAAATGATGTACTTCTAATATAGGATTTTTATCCTTATTTTTACAATTAGGATTTTGACATTTATGTCCGCCTCTATAAAGAACATATTCTCTAATATTCCAAAACCCTAACATATCTCCTTGTTGATATTCTGCTCCATTAATATCAGGATTTTTAATCTTTTGAATATCAAAATTAGCAATTTCAACAATTGTTTTGGTTACGGGTAATATCTTATATATACTATCAATAAATCTAATATGAGAATCCAACTTATGTTGAATACTAGGAGCTAACCAACCTTGTTTCTTTGATTTAATTCTGTTACTCCATCTTGGTTTTCTGTATCTTAATCTTTGTCTTCTTATTTTTCTGTACATGGAACGCTCATATAAACGTTCTTTCATACCTTGAAGTAATTTCACTTCACCAGATATTAATTCCTTTTTCTCAGTAACTGCACTAAAACCTATATTTAAATAGCCGCTATCAATACCTAAAATAATAGATTGAGTATAAGTAGTTGTTTCGTAGAGCAGCTGAATAGTAAAAGGTCTTACTGTTATTACCTTTGCTTTTTTCTGTTTTAATAATATTCTTGCTTTTGCATTATTTGTTGGCATTAAAGGTTTCCCATTGACACTTAAAACATAAACCATAAAAAACATCCTCCTGGATAATAACTCACCTTGCGGTGGTAGGTTCACTTCGCCAATGATTAATAAGGTTTTCAGTAGCAACACTTCTCCTGCCATTAGAGATGTTTAATCACTACACTTAGGGCTTGGAACTAGTGAAGCATCCCAAGGTAACTATATTATTCTTATTAATCGTAGTCAGTAAAGACTTAGGCTAATCAACTAACTTGCAGTTCCCTACAAGCTACTACCCTTTAGGGTAGCTGGCTGTTGACTTTGTATTGTTTCCTACTGAAAGTATAAAATCAGCCATGGTCATTGCAGAATTTACAAGAAATCTAGCATGATGCTCAGATATACTAATTCTTTGACTTCCAACACCATGTGCATCACTATTATTGTTTCTCATGACCTGCCCCATATTTTCGCATACTTGAAATGTTAGTAATTGCAGGAAAGTTTAAGTGCATATTCTTCGGGCGTCAGGTTATCCAAGTAATTCCATCTACTCAATGCTCCTCCATTCCATCCGTATGTTTCAGACAGTCCAAATAGTTGGGAAATTTCTACTATAGTAGGGCCACTTAAATAAGACATTGAAATCACTACATCGTCTTTTTCTCCAAATTGAGAGTCCCCGTCTAAAATAGCTAAAATAGCTTTATTTTTTAATAGTTCAAATGGAGATTTCCGCTTATTTAATCTAATGTATTGAATATTTGCTACACCAAACCTAAATACTTCTCAAAGAATAACACCAGCTTTTCGATAATTCCTTGTTTTTTCACAGCTCTGCCTCCGCCAAAGCGGGATACAGGTGGCATGATTTTATCAATGGCTGTACCGGTTGTTTTAAGCATTCCGTCTCGGAAAGCATTGTCGATGAAACGGTGGGTTTCTTCAGGCTTTAATTTTTCTTCTTCTATAATTGCTGAAATATCCGCTTCCTTATGCTCATTTAAAAACTTGCGCCAATCATCATCAACTTTGGTCGATACATTGACTTGCTCAATAAAACTCTCGATAAGCTCTTTCTTACTTCGGAGTTCAATACTCGAATTAATAGCCTTATCAATAGTTGTAAGAATCGTTTTATCCTTGCAGTTAGATTCTTGGTATTTAGCTACAAGCATAAGGATATAATCAATATTTACCTCGATCTGTTTGACCAGTTCGATCTCGAAAACTATGTCATCATTAATAATTTCTTTTTCACCATCAGCACCTTTTCTATATTTCTGATACAGGTTAATATAAATGCTCTGATAGTCCTGAAAATCCCTTTCGGATAAAATCTCTTTTCCTTCAAAGTCATCGAAGGAAGTTAGAATATTTCTCAGCCGAAGTATTGCCCCGTGTAGCCGTATAAAGTCTTTTTCTGCTTTTTCTCCGAGAATAGGCTGGCCAAGGGGATACTGTGTTGTAAGAGTAGCAATCAATTCGTCGTAACCCGGCTTATGCTCACCTTTATCATCATAGCCGTTATAGTATTCTTTGAATGTTTTCAGCAGTACAATACCTCCGGCATCCTTATTGCCGAATAGTGCAATAGCCTTGTCTGTTTCTTCTTTCAAATCTCTAAAACAAACGATATTGCCATAGGTCTTAACGCTGTTTAGAATGCGATTTGTTCTTGAAAACGCCTGAATCAGTCCATGCTGCCTCAAATTTTTATCTACCCATAGCGTATTCAGGGTTGTTGCATCAAAGCCAGTAAGGAACATATTCACAACAATCAATATATCAATCTCCCGATTCTTTACACGAAGAGAGATGTCTTTATAGTAATTTTGGAACTTATTTGAGGAAGTATCGTAATTTGTATTAAATATCCTATTGTAATCCCGAATAGCTGCCTCAAGAAAATCTCTGGAGCTCTGGTCGAGGTTTTCCATATTAAAGTTCTCTTCAGGCAACAGTCCATCTGGCTCTTCCTCATTTGCACTAAAACTAAAAATAGTCGCAATGATAAGGTCGCGGTTCTTTTCCGCTATCTGCTTCTTAAACTCATTATAGTAGCTGATTGCCATTGGGATAGATGCAGCAGTAAATATAGAGTTGAAACCGGCAACTCGCCTTGTTTCCGGCTTTTCTATTATCTTCTTAGGGTTATCTTTATCTGCTTCTTCCCATTTCGCAGAGAGTGTATAATAACTGTTGCGTTTTGTCTTTTGGTCGAAATGTTCAAGAACATAAGAAACAATTTCACTAATTCTCTGTGGATCTGCCAAAGCTTTTTCTCGGTCAATCCCATAGACTTTTTTATCATTTACGTAATCAGGCATCTTAATAGTGTCGATATAATCTATCCTAAAAGGCAGAACATTCTCATCATTGATAGCATCCACAATGGTATAAGTATGCAGCTTTTCTCCAAAAGCCTGCTCGGTTGTACGGAACAGCGGGTTGCCACCGGAACCGGCATTGGCAGCAAAAATTGGGGTTCCCGTAAAGCCGAAAATATGGTAATTTTTAAATCTCTTCGTGATAGCTTGATGCATTTCGCCAAATTGGGAACGGTGGCACTCATCAAAAATCAGTACCACGTGTTTTTTATAAATATCATGCTGTTTGTTTTTGCGGATAAACATAGCCAGCTTCTGAATTGTAGTTACTATGATTTTGTATTCGTGAGGGTTTCCTTTTTCGTCCCTGTCTTCCAATTGCCTTTGAAGAATCCTTGTCGATGTATTACCGTTGGCAGCCCCCTTTTCAAAACGGTCATATTCCTTCATGGTCTGATAATCCAGGTCTTTACGGTCAACAACGAAAAGTACCTTGTCAATGTAAGGCAAGGCAGAAGCTAATTGGGCTGTCTTAAAACTGGTCAATGTCTTACCAGAGCCTGTTGTATGCCAGATATATCCTCCAGCAGCAGTTGTACCCATCTTCTTGTAGTTGGTTGATACTACAATACGTGATAATATACGTTCCGCAGCAGCGATTTGATAAGGACGCATCACAAGGAGCAGATCTTCGGATGTAAAAACACAGTACTTAGTTAAAACATTTAATAGTGTATGCTTTGAAAAAAATGTTTTAGTAAAGTCCATAAGATCAGGAATGATTTTGTTGTTTGCATCCGCCCAATAGCTGGTAAACTCAAAGCTGTTGCTTGTTTTTTTGCTTCTTCGGCGCTCACTACTGCTTTGTTCCTTAATGTGAGCGTTTCTTGTGGTGTTGCTGTAATACTTTGTGTGGGAACCATTGGAGATTACAAATACCTGCACATACTCAAACAAACCAGAAGACGCCCAAAAGCTGTCACGCTGGTATCTATTTATCTGATTGAAGGCTTCACGGATAGCAACACCGCGCCTCTTTAACTCCACATGAACTAATGGAAATCCATTGACAAGGATTGTTACATCATAACGGGTTTCATGCTTGCCACCTGCTTCTTCATATTGATTAATAACCTGCAGGCGATTGTTATGGATATTTTTCTTATCCAAAAGGTATATGTTCTTTGTTGTTCCACCTGCCTGACCTGTCTGCCGACAGGCAGGCGGCAAGTCAGGGCGGTCAGGGCAAGGCAGGTCATCACGTTTTAGAATCTGTATATGGTCATCCTGAATTTTTCTGGTCTTTTCAACAATACCCTCATTTGTATTGGCAATACATTCTGTGAAAAATCTATCCCATTCACTATCAGTAAATGTAAAATCATTAAGCAGTTCAAGTTGCTTTCGGAGATTTGCTATCAATGCAGCTTCATTGTGCACTGAAATATATTCATATCCTTGCGAAGTCAGTTGCCTAATAAACTCCCGCTCAAGTTCTGCCTCGCTCTGATACTTCTCAGAACGGGCATTATATTCAGTTGCATATTCAGCAACAACCGTTGCTTCGTCAGTACTTGCAACGATGTTGTATATACTCATGCCGTCACCTCCTTGAAGGATAAAAGTTTATCCCTGTAATATTCATATTGTTTTTGTCGTGCTTCGATTTCAGCAGGAATACCGCTGGTTAAGTCGTTACACAGAGCGTCAAAGCGGTCGAGAATGGCGACAATGCGCTCTTGTTCTTCGAGGGGAGGAACAGGGACAGAATATTTCATAATTGCTGCTTTATCTCCACGAGGCATTTTTGCCCCTTTGGAGTTCTGCATATCATAAGCAAAAAACTTATCTGAAGAAAGCAGATAATAAAGATATTCCGAAATAATCCTATTGTCAGTCAGTTGAATAACCAACACATCTCCATTTGTTCCACCAGTGTTTGTTGCTCGCCATATCTTTTTTAAATAAGGACGAATATTCCCAATAAGAACATTTCCTTTTTGATATTTAGTACACATACCATTTTCAGGGACATAATTTGATTCAGTTTTACCACGTTTATCCGAAAGTAAATTATCTACACCAACATAGGTATCAGCATTTAATTCAGTTGCACTAATTCTTTCTTTAGAATATCGTGACACATCACCAAGTGCTACCCTAGGCACATCGTTACCAAACATCAGCAGCAAATCCCTGTAATATTCATATTGTTTTTTTCTCGCTGTAAGCTCTGCATTAAGTTCTGCTGTAAGCTCTGCTGTAAGCTCAGTGAAATTGTCCAGAATACGGACAATTTCACGCTGCACTGGGAGAGGGGGGACGGGGATTGGGAAACTTCTTAGTTTTCTTAATTCTAATGTTGGAACTCCACCGACTCGTCTAAATTTTTTTATTTTAAACTCTTTGCTTTTTAAAAAATGGTATAAAAAACGAGAACATAATATATCTTTTTTCGCTATTACCATTGAAGCTGCATCACTGCACCAACTGTCAATATTAATCCAATTAACATATCCTATACTACCAGTATTTGCTACGAGCACGGTATTAGGAGGACAATTCGTTTTATTTATATAACCCATAGGTGTTTCTCCTCCATGCCAAACAGGGTATTTCCCTGGGTTTCTTTCTATCTCAGCTTTAGTGACTCTTTTACCAAGCTCTATTAGAGCTACTTTTCCCAAAGTTTTATATTCCACTCCATCTGGGCAAAGTTCAGCAATCAATTCATCCAATCTACTCATTTGCCCACCTCAATTTCCGCAATAATCTTGTCTATTTCTTCCCTTAAAATCTGTTCTCTCGCTACAATCTTTTCTATCTCAGCATTGAGGGCAACAATATCAATCTTTTCTCTAGTATCCTCCTGTTCCACATAAGTTGAAACAGACAGGTTATAATCCTGTTCAGCTATTTCACTGTTTGGCACAAGTCTTGAAAAATATTCAATATCTTTTCTATCTTTAAATGCGTTCAAGATTTTATCAATATTTTCCTGTGTTAGCTTGTTATTATTCGTAACCTTGAGAAATTCCTTTGAAGCGTCGATGAACAGTGTGCTATTTTCTGATTTAGATTTTTTCAGTACCATAATACAGGTAGCTATGCTAGTACCATAAAACAAGTTATCTGGTAACTGAATTATACAGTCGATATAGTTATTGTCAATTAGGTACTGCCTGATTTTCTTTTCAGCACCACCGCGGTACATTACACCAGGGAAACAAACGATAGCCGCTGTTCCGTTTGTCGCAAGCCAAGAAAGACTATGCATAATAAAAGCAAGGTCTGCCTTGGATTTAGGTGCTAATACCCCAGCAGGCGAAAAACGGGGGTCATTAATCAGAATAGGATCATTGTCGCCCTTCCATTTAATGGAGTAAGGCGGATTTGATACAATAGCTTCAAAAGGCTCATCATCCCAATGTTGCGGATCTGTTAGTGTGTCCCCAAGGGCAATATCAAATTTGTCATAATCAATATCGTGCAGGAACATATTGATTCGGCACAGGTTGTAGGTTGTGATATTGATTTCTTGACCAAAAAACCCCTGACGTACATTTTCTTTTCCTAAGATTTTTGCAAATTTTAGCAGTAGAGAACCAGAACCGCAAGCGGGGTCATATACCTTGTTGACTTCAGTTTTTCCTACTAATGTTAGGTGGGTAAGGAGTTCAGAAACCTCCTGTGGCGTATAGTATTCACCACCACTTTTTCCTGCATTGGAAGCATACATACCCATTAAAAACTCATAGGCATCACCAAATGCATCTATGGTATTGTCTTTGTAATCTCCCAGCTTCATTTCTCCAACAGAATTCAATAGCTTAACCAACTTTTCATTGCGCTTTGCTACAGTGCTACCTAACTTATTGCTGTTAACATCAATATCGTCAAACAGGCCTTTGAAATTATCTTCACTCTCTGTTCCTTGGGCAGATGCTTCTATATTTTTAAAAACTTGTTCCAGTGTTTCATTTAAGTTTTCATCGTCCTTAGCACGAGCTCGGACATTTTCAAAAAGCTCGCTGGGTAAAATAAAGAAGCCTTTTGTCTTAACTAAATCCTCTCGTGCCTGTTCTGCTTCCTCATCTGATAACTTGGCATAATCAAACTCCGTATTGCCAGCTTCCCATTCTCCAACGTTAATATAGGCGGTAATATTTTCAGATATGTAGCGGTAAAACAGCATACCGAGAACATATTGCTTAAAGTCCCAGCCATCTACACTGCCTCTTAGATCATTTGCCATATTCCATATCGTGCGGTGTAATTCCGCCCGTTCCTGTTCTTTTCTGTTATTTTCCATAACTTTACTCCCTTTCTTCAACTATATTTGGCACTAATTCCATGATATCTTTAAAATCAACGTCAAGTGCTGTACAAACCTTTATAAGAACGTTCATACTGACATATTCGTTTTTAGAAAGTTTTGAAATTGACGATGGACTTATTCCCGCAGCAGCTTGTAAATCTTTCTTCTTCATATCGCGGTCTATCAACAATTTCCAAAGCTTTTTATAGCTTACGGTCATTTGTTCAGTCATTTTGTCACCTCGCTAACATTAACAATATTATTAATTATAGCAAAAAAACTTCACGTTCACAATTGCACTTACTAAACGAAAA
>NZ_JALY01000173.1:0-19163 GCF_002924615.1 Petrotoga halophila DSM 16923
CAAAGAATTTTGGTAGCTCTTTTCTCATCTGGCATCACTCCTTGTGTATTTTTGTGTTTTCTTACATGATACCAGATTATTTAATCATTTGTTCATGTTTCATTTTTTCTACCCACACTTTTTGGAAGAGAACCGTTTTTAAACGATTGTAAAAACAATTTCCCCGTTAAAGGAGATGGGAGAGATACTTTTTCTATTTCGCTTCCAAAATGTTCTATTATCGTTTTAACTTTACTGTAAAGCAAATAGAGAGACACATCCCCTTCTTTTGCATTTAAAGTAAGACTGAATTTACCGTTTTGTTTTCTTTCTAAAAATACACTAGCAGGTAAACTCAAGCTTATTTCTTGCTTTATTTGTTCGGCTAACCACCTGTCTAAGGTGTTAATATGAAATTCCAAAGATATTAGAAAATCTCTGACCCCCATAATAGTTGCTCCAGCAGTGGGATGTGGGTGATTTGGGCCAAAATCTGGTTCCCATTCAGGAAAAGACATTTTTTTAGTTAAGAATTCAAATTCACCTTTTCGCAAGGTGTTAATATTTCTACGGTATTCGTTTCTGGCGGATTTTTCGTATAGATATATAGGCAATTCAAAACTTTCAGAGATTTTTTTTGCTAATCTTTTTACAAGATTATCCGCCTCATCAAAGGTCGTTGATATTAATGGAACAATTGGGATAACATCTACAGCACCTATTCTTGGATGATACCCACTATGGTTTCTGAGATCTATATTTTCCACACATATTTTAACCATTTCGAATAAGAAAGTCTCTATTTGGTTTAATTCACCTACAACACTGATGAAGCTTCTATTGAAGTATTCATCGCTTTTACAAGAAATAAACCAAATCTTATCAAAATTCTCAGAAAGGTCTTTGATTCGGTTGATTAATTCTTTGTTTTTCCCTTCACTGATGTTTGGTAGAGTTTCTACGATTTTCATCATTGTTCACCTCGTAATGTTTTTTTCTATCATTAAACCTTTTGTTGCAATCCCTAATATTATAGAAAAAGTAACAAAAGAAGAACCACCATTTGATATCAGAGGCAGAGGAATGCCTGTAACTGGTAACATACCTAGATTCATTCCAATATTTTGAAAAATATGGAAAAAGAACAAAAATGCAGATCCAACATAAAAATACTTCCAAAATAGGTCATCGCTTTTTTTGTATCCTTCGTATAGTCTCCAAAGTATTGCCGAATAAAGTATTAGAATAAAACTTACCCCCAGAAATCCAAACTCTTCTCCGATAACGGAAAATATAAAATCCGTATGACTTTCAGGTACGAATCCACTCAAATTCATGTATCCATTCATGTATCCTTCTCCTAACAAACCACCAGAACCTATAGCTTTTATCGCTTGTGCGGTGTTATAATAATAACTTAGAGAGTAGGTTTGAGGAAAGAGAAATCCTATTATTCTCCCTTTTTGGTATTCTTGGAGGTTGTAAAAAATTATGGGACTGCCAATCAAAGCTAATCCTAAAGAATACTGCCATAATTTTTCGAACCTTCCTGAAATGAAAACTAGAACAAACCATGTAAATAATACGATAATCGAAGTGCTAAAATCCGGTTCTTTGTATATTAACCCTGCAGATAAAAAAATCATTATTGATGCAAAATAAAACTTTTTATTATCATTTTGAGAAAGAACATAACTAAGATATAATAATAATACCAGCTTAAATATTTCAGATGGTTGAAAACCTACAGGACCCAGCCTTATCCATCTTTTAGCCCCACTAACTGGTGTGGTGAACAGTACCAAAACCAAGGCAAAAATTACTAAATAAAATAAAATAGGAGTATATTTCTTAATAAACCTTTCTGGGATAAAGATGCTGATGGCAAAAAAAGAGATCCCTATAATAATCCACATTAATTGTTGATTTTCTATTCCCTCTAAAGGACTATTGATTACAGCGCTTTTAACGGATAAAAATCCAACAAATGCCAACAATATGTAAGCGATAACGAGGATAATCTCTATTTTTTTTATGCGTTCTTTTCTTTCACCTATTAAATTTGTAATAAAAGAATTCACTAAAAATATCTCCTTTTACAAATTTCGATAAGAGTTTGCCTTTTATCAACAATATATTATATCATATTGATATACAAAAGATTAAACAACGCGTTTCTAAAGATAGAGAATGGGTGGTGAGCGGAGTAGAACTTACTCCTTTTTCCTTATGGGTGGGGAGGGTTTGCTGTAGTATGCGAACTATGTTTTTTTGCAGCTTTGTGCAAAATGGTTCTTTATAATGCTTTAGAAACAATTTCCAAATTCTCATTTGCGAAGCAAATGATGTTACGCGAATTTGGGGCTTTTAAGGGGCTTGCCCTTTTGTAGCCTTATACAAAAAGCTTTTTTGCAATAAACTATGATTTTGAACTTGGGGATATTAAGGGGTTTACCCCTTAATGTTTGGCGAAGGGGCGCTATCTAAAGAGTTTTTAAGAGGAGGAAAAGTCTGCTAAAATGATAGGTGATAATTTGATTCTTTTGGATAAAGTAGATTCAACAAACAACTACATCAAAAAACACTGGCGTGAACTGCCATCAGAAACTGTTGTTTGGGCTTTAGAACAAACAGAAGGTTACGGAAGGAAAAACAGTAGGTGGTATTCTCCTTTGGGGGGGTTGTGGTTTTCGGTGTTATTCAAACCCCGTAAAAGACCTTTGATCCCATATTATTATTTGAGAATGTACTCTTTGGTAATTTATAATGTCTTGAAAAAAAAATACAAGTTGAACCCCATCATTAAATGGCCTAACGATATTTTGATAAATTCTAAAAAGGTGTGTGGAATTTTAGGAGAGAGTGTTTATAATGGCGGTTCACCTAGTTGCGTTATAGTGGGAGTAGGAATAAACGTTAACAACGAATTACGTGAAGAAATCTCCAATAGCTCGATTGCTTTAAAAGATGTTGTTGGGAAGGAAATTCCATTGAGAAAACTTTTGAATGAATTGAACCATGTTGCTTACCATTCATATTATCTAAAATACTTCAAACCCAAAGCAATTTCAGCCATCACAAAAATGTGGTTAAATCATTTGAATGTGAAAGTAGGAGATAAGGTCCAAGTATCAACTGAAAATAATGGAAGTATTTATGGTATAGTAAACGATATCCAGTCAGATTATTTGGAAATAATGGACGATAACGGGGAGCTAAGAAAAATAAACTCTGGCGAATTAATTGTGATATAATCTTTAAGTAATGAAGCAAATGGCCTTTACTTGTGATACAATATATTTGTTGAATTTAGATCCATAAAATAACTCCTAATAACATAATAACTTATAATATTTCTGAGAATGAATTTTTTTGGGGAAGTTTTGATTTTTAAAAGAATTAAGAATATAAAGAGAGTAATTTTTTATTTCTATGGGGAGGTATATAATGTCGCTAAAAGTGCTTATTTCAGAGGAAGAAATACAAAAAAAGGTTGAGGATTTGGCTAAGCAAATAGATGATTATTATAAAAATATAACGGATGAAATTGTCGCCGTATGTGTCTTAAAAGGATCCGTTAATTTCTTTAGCGATTTGGTAAAAAAGATACAGTTGAACGTTAATTATAATTTCATACAGGTATCTAGTTACTCCGGGGATATAACCACTGGAAAAGTAAAAGTAAAAAGTTGGCTAGATGAGCCTCTCGAAAATAAGCATGTTTTAATAGTTGAAGATATTGTGGATACTGGAAATACGTTAAAATATATAGTAAAATATTTAGAGAGGCAAAATCCCTCCTCTTTAGAAATTACATCAATAGTTTTAAAAACGATTCATGAACACGGAATTCAAGTAAGATTTCCTGGATTTGAAATCGGAGATAAATTTATAGTAGGATACGGATTGGATTACAACGAAAAATATAGAAATTTACCGTACATTGGCTATATAGAATAAGGAGGCTAATATTACATGGACATTGAACAATACGTATCAAAAGTGAGAGAAGCAGCTAAGTATATTCAAGAAAAGACCATGAAAAAGCCCAGCATTGCGATCATTTTGGGGTCTGGATTAGGGAAAATTTCTCAAAATTTAGAAGAAACTCTTTCAATTCCTTATTCTGATATTCCAAACTTCCCAAGCTCTACCGCTCCGGGCCATAAAGGGGAATTGATGATAGGGAGTTTGAAGGGCAAAGATACATTACTTATGAATGGAAGATTTCATTACTACGAAGGATACACTATGAAAGAGGTTACCTTTCCAATTCGTGTAATGCAAGAATTAGGTATTGAAACTCTCATATTGACTAATGCAGCGGGAACGTTAAACCCCGATTTTGAAGTTGGTGTACCGTGTATAATTACAGATCATATCAATTTTTTTGGTGACAATCCGCTGATTGGACCAAATTTCGATGATTGGGGTCCTAGATTCCCTGATATGACGGAAGTTTACTCGAAGTCTTTGGTTCAAGAAGCCTTTAAATCCGCTAAGAAACTTAACATTAAAGTATATTCTGGTGTCTATTTAGGTTTAAGTGGCCCCACATTCGAGACACCAGCTGAAATGGCTATGATGAGAAATTTTGGCGCTGATTTGGTAGGTATGTCGACCGTACCAGAAGCTATTGTTGCAAAACATGCTGGTATGGAGATTTTAGGTATCACCGCTATAACAGATAAAGCTGTTCCTGAGGAACTGAAAGAAGTTAGTGCAGAAGAAGTTTTGAAGATTGCAGAAAAAACAGGTGAAAGTATAGCAGATATCATCATGGACCTAATAGATATCTTTTAGAAGGTGTTTTTTTGAAGGCTTTTGTTGGGTTGGCAATTTTTATATTTCTGCCAATTTTATTCTTTTCTTATTATGAAGTTTACGATTACTTGTTTATGAAACCGAATACTTATTTTGAATACAATTCAAATTCCACAGGAGAGTTTGGAGTGGAATTTTATACTATTAACAAATATCCAATAATGGACTCAAATAAATTGTTAGAAAGTGTGTGGTCCCAACCGCGAACATTGATAGGTGGGCAAATGGTGGTAGAATCGTCTAATTACACGCATGCTATTTCGTCTTCTAAAGCGATGGGACTACTTCAATTGAAAAATCCAACGGGGGTCGATTTACACGTTTATAATTTATTTGATCCATATGACAATCTAAAAGGTGCCTTAGAATACCATGGTTATCTTCGGCGGCTTTTTGATGATGAAAGGTTGCAGATTATAGCATACCATGATGGACCTACCGCAGTTATGTCTGGAAGGGTATCTTCTGCTGGTGAAGCATACTATGAGAAGGTAAAAAGAGCGCAACTAAATTATTCTAACACAAAAATATATTCTCCTTATTTTATAGGAGGTAGAGTGTCTTATTTCCCAGAAGATAAAATATCTACGGAATTTAAAGGTGGATTTGCTTATAGGAAAGTTGAGATATACGGGAATGTTGGTTTAGAATTTCCTTTAGAACAAATACTAGAATTAGATTCCATAGACATCCAAACAGATTATGGCTATACCTTTTTCTACGTACCTAGAACGAATTTTGGTTTTGGCATAAAAGGTAAAACCGTTCCAGAAGATATTGTTTTGCGCGTTGGTTTACCGTGGCAAAACTTTATTCTTAAAGGGCCAGAAAATCCTGAGTTAATTTATAAACACGAATTAACGAATAATTGGACCTCGAAAGTATTAATAAATTCTGACAATTTACTGCTTTCCAGTTATTTTTCAATTTACAACTTAGACCTTTTCGTGGGGTACGAAGTTTATGAAACTTCTATAAATCTAGGTTTTAGATTAGCCTTTTAAAAAAGTTCTCAGGAAGGGATGTCTTTATGGAAAAGTATTTGCAACAATTAAGAGACTGGTGGAAAAATCTAGATAAAAGCAAAAAACGAAACTATATAGTTTTGTTAATTTCTATCATTGTGTTGATAGTATTCTTTTCAATATTGCTTTCAAGAAAAAATTATGAGTTTTTTATCGGAGGTTTGGATCAAGCAAATGCGGGTAATATTGTAACAAGGTTGGAAGAAATGGGTATAGAATACAAAGTAGATGATTTTGGTAATATTTACGTTGCGAATCAGAATGTAGCGGAGTTGAGAATGAAATTAGCCAGTGAAGGTTCATTGGGCTACAATCTTCAAGGTTATGAACTTCTTCAAAACCAAGGCTTTGGAGCTACCAGTTACGATAAGCAGGTCAACTATCAGATCGCTTTGGAAGGCGAATTATCTAGAAGTATAGCTTCTATGGAACCGGTACAAAGTGCCCGCGTTCATTTAGTTATTCCTCCAAGAACTTACTACCAAGTTGGTGAAAGCCCAAAACCATCTGCATCTGTTTTGTTAGTATTGAATCCTGGAATGAGTGTATCCTCAAACCAAATTAAGGGAATAATTAATTTAGTAGCCGGGGCTGTAGCTGGGTTGCAACCAGAGAATGTAAAAGTAGTAGATAATTTTTCTAACGATTTGAGTGCTCAGGTTGCCGTGGGAGAAGATATCAGTAGTGCTGATACTAAATTTCAGCTAAAAGCCGAGATAGAAAAATATTATAAGCAAAAAGTAGAAAGCGGTTTACAATCAGTCTTTGGTTTAGGGAATGTTGTTGTTGTTCCTGAGATAGAATTAAATTGGCAAAAATTAGAAGAAGAACAAAGAAAAGTCGAACCGGTTGTGGATGAAAATGGAATAATTTTAAGCCAACAGACTAAGACCGAACAAAGTAGTTCTTCTCCTTCTTCTGGCGGGGTACCTGGTGTTGATTCCAACATTCCCCCCTATACTTATCAAACGCCTACGAGTACAGGAAATTATTACAGCAGCTCAGATGTGATAACCAACTACGATGTAAATGAGATTTATAAAAAGACTATTGAAGATAAAAACGGAGAAATATCCAATAAAAGCATAACACTTTTTATCGATTTTCAAAACAGTAAAGTTGAAGATAATCAAGAGTTGAGGTCTCAAATTAAAACAGCCATTGCAACAGCCGTTGGTGCACCTGAAGATAATATTTCTTTAGTTGATATACAGTTCAATAGGGATTTGGAAGCGATGAGGGCGGATATTGAATATCAATTACAACAGAGAAGACAAAGAATTACGAATATTGTAATTGCTATAATTGTGATCGCATTCCTAATGATGCTTGTCATCCTAATTGCTAGAGCTCGTAGAGCCAGAAAGGCCTCGCAACTCGTCGAAGAAAGAAAGCGACAGTTAGAGTCCAGAGTTGAAGAAGCGATGAAAGAAAGAGGCGTTGAGGTTGAAGAAGTTTCACCCGAACAAGAGAGATTAAGAGAGATTACAACTTTGGCGGAAAATAATCCCGATGAGGTTGCAGATATCATTAAATCTTGGCTTAAAACTCGTTAAATGTTAAAAGGAGTTGTTTTAAATGGCTGAAAAGAGTAAAGAATTAGATGGTTTAAAAAAATCTGCAATATTGTTAGTACTATTGGGGCCTGAGAGAGCAAGTAAAATCTTAAAAAAGTTGGATGAAGAAGAAGTAGAACAATTAACTTTAGAAATAGCAAATTTGGAAAAAATTGATGAAAAAACAAAAAAAACGGTTATGGACGAATTTGGAGAATACATAAAGGCAAAAGATTATATCAACACCGGTGGTGTTGAATATGCAAGAAACCTTCTCGAAAAAACTTTTGGACCAGAAAAAGCCATAGATATAATAGATAGATTGGTGTCAAATTTGCAGGTAAAACCTTTTGAATTTTTAAGAAAAGTGGATGTGTCACAGATGGTTAATGTGTTACAAAACGAACATCCACAGACGGTTGCCCTTATCTTATGTTATCTTCCACCTCAAGCCGCTTCTCAAGTTATTTCTGAACTACCTGAATCTTTACAATTAGACGTGATAAAAAGAATTTCCACTATGGATTCTGCCAACCCGGATATTGTAAAAGAGATAGAAAGTAGGTTAAAGGATCGTCTTTCTGCTTTCACCGTTCAAACTTTTTCTCAGGTTGGTGGGATAGATATTACCGCGGAAATAATGAATAACATCGATAGGGCGGTCAGTAATAATATATTTGAAAAGCTTTCAGAAAGAGACCCAAAGCTGTCGGATGAAATTAGGAGAAGAATGTTTGTTTTTGAAGATATTGTCAAGTTGGACGATAGATCTATACAAAGAATACTTCGTGAAGTAGATAGTAAGGATTTAACAATGGCTTTAAAAGGTTCTAGCGAAGAAGTTAAAAATGTCATTTTTAAAAACATGTCTAAAAGGGCTTCACAGATTATAAAAGAAGAATTAGATTTTATGGGACCTGTTAGAGTTAGGGATGTAGATGAAGCACAACAAAGAATCATCAATGTAATCAGAAAACTTGAAGAGTCTGGTGAGATTATTATAGCTGGTGGCGGGGCAGGTGAAGAATTGATTGAATAAAAGAATTGTAAATAATAAATTTGTTGTTTTAGATAAAGCCTTTGAATTATCTGTAGAAGAAATAGAGCAAGTACAATATGAAGAAAGTAAAAGAGAAAAAGATAAATTAAAAGAGCAGATCGAGTCAGATGCTCAAAAAGAAGCTCAAAAGATAATTGAAAACGCTAAAATTACCAGCCAAAAAATAATTGAAAATGCAGAATTAGAAGCTAAAAAATTAAGAGAAGAGCAAGGTAAATATATGGAAGAGAGGAAAAAGACCCTTGAAGAAGAGCTTAAAAAGGTTAGCACTCAAATTCAAAGGATATCAAAAGAGTATGATATTTATATCAAAGAGTTGTCACAGCAAAGTTTAATTTTCTGCGAAAACACTATCAAGGCTGTCGTCGAAAGATATTTTAAAGAAAAGATTGACTTCCCTCAGTGGGTAGAAATTATTTTTCAAAATTTAGAAAAGAAACTTTCCTCCTTACAAAATTCCAAAATTAAACTGAGTCCTTCTTTTAATAAAGAATTTGCCGATTTAATAAGGGAAAAGTTTTCTGACTTTTTTTACATAGTAGAAGATCCTTCTTTGAAAGATAACCAAATAGTTTTGGAAACAGATCAAGGAATTTTCGATCTAACTCCTCAAACATTTTTTGAAGATATTTTGAACATGTTGGAGGAAGCTTTAAATGGAAAGAAATAATTTTTCCTCTTCTTTAGCTTATTTTACTGATAAATTACAAAACAGGCCTTTATTTGAGCTGGAAGGTAAAATTAGTAGGATAATAGGTGTTACTATTGAATCAATTGGCCCCAGTGTTGCTTTAGGTGATCTATGTAGAATAAAATTGAAAGATGGTTCCAAGATTTTTGCAGAGACCGTAGGTTTTTCTGATAATAGAGTTTTGTTGATGCCGTTAGAGGATGTCAGTGGAATCTATGTTGGGGCGCCGGTGGAAAGAGTAGATAGTAAAATCAACGTGAAAATTAGCTCAGAACTCTTAGGACACGTGTTGGATGGTTTGGGAAGATCATTGGATGGTTCAAAAATAAAGAGTTATGAAAATAAAAGTATATATAGAGCTGCGCCTAACCCACTTTTAAGAAACAGGATTAAAGAGCCTTTATCTGTAGGGGTAAAGGCGATTGATGCCTTTTTAACTCTTGGTAAAGGTCAAAGAATTGGAATAATGTCAGGAAGTGGCGTAGGAAAAAGTACCTTACTGGGCATGATTGCCAGAAATACGGAAGCAGATATAAACGTTATTGGGTTGATAGGAGAAAGAGGAAGAGAAGTTAAAGATTTTATTGAAAAAGATCTTGGGGAGGATGGACTAAAAAAATCTGTTTTGATAGTTTCAACTTCAGATTCACCTGCTTTACTCAGAGTAAAAGCTCTTTACACAGCCACCACTATCGCAGAGTATTTTAGAGATTTAGGTTACAATGTTTTAATGATGGTGGATTCAATCACTAGATGGGCTATGGCTCAGAGAGAGATAGGACTTTCTATTGGCGAACCACCAACCACCAGAGGATACACACCGAGCGTCTTTGCAAATATGCCAAAAATTTTAGAAAGAGCTGGAAACTCTGAGAAAGGAAGTATGACTGCAATCTATACAGTATTGGTTGAAGCCGATGATATGAACGATCCAATTGGTGACGCTGTAAGAAGTATAGTCGATGGTCATATCGTTCTTTCAAGAAGCCTCGCAGATTCTTCGCATTATCCCCCGATAGATATCCTTTCCAGTGTAAGTAGGTTGATGAAAGAAGTAGTAGATGAAAAGCACCTTAAAGCAGCTTTGTTTGTTAAAGATATTTACGCTAGTTATATAAATTCCAAGGATTTAATCGAAGTTGGTGCGTATAAGAAGGGGAGTAATAAAAAAGTAGACATAGCTTTGGAAGAAATAGAAAATATAAATAGTTTTTTAACACAGAGAATCGAAGAAAAAGCCCCTTTCGAACAAACGTTGAAAAAGTTATTTGAAATATACCAAAAGTACAACTAGGGGGCGGAGAGTAGGGTAAATAGACAAAGACTCCTTTATCCTTATGGGTGGGCTGCGGGGCGAAGGGGCGCTATAGACAAGGTTTTAGAGTTTCTAAAGGAAATAACTAAATAGCGGGAGGCAGAAAATATTGTTAAAAGCTGAATACGCCATCATCTTTTATGTTTTATTGATCGTCTTTTCCTTGCTTTTAGTCAGAATGTTATCAAAAAAATATTTAGAACCTGCTAAATACAGGAAAGTTAAAGAAAGTATTTCAGCCTATTTGTATCTATTACCATCATTTGTTGTTTTAGGGATTTTTGTTTTTTGGCCTATTTTTTATTCCTTTTATCTGAGCTTTTTTAAGTGGGATTTTCAAAATCAAGATAATCCGTTATTCATTGGGCTTCAAAATTATATAGATTTATTTAAATTGAACCAACCTGTGAATATTACTCTCAATGAAACATTTTTCAATACACTTCTAATCTTTATGACTGCTATTTTTATCATTCATTTAATCTTTGATCTAAAAAAGGTAAAGACTCCTCGTCAAAAATATTTAATTATTTCTATGAGTATGTTAGGAATACTTTCTTTGTTAACTACTAATTTAATACAGTATCTTAATATAATAAGTGCTTTAGTTCTTGTTGTTGTTTACACTATTTTATTATCTTTGCACTTTTTAGATCAAATGTCCAATAAAATTTTTCTTCGGATAATTATGTTCATCGTATTATGGATAGCGTTTTACTCTTTGGGAGTGCCTGAAATTATTAGGTTTTTGAGTTTGGCAAAGGAACAGTCGTTATTCATCAAAGCGATATGGAATACCACTTATTATGTTCTACTTTCCACGCCTATAACTATTCTGTTTGCCTTGTTAATAGCCTTATTATTGAATAGAAAATTATATGGTAAAACTATTTTTAGAACGGTTTATTTTATTCCCTTTGTTACAAGTGTTGTGGCAATTTCTCTAGTATGGCAATGGATATTCAATGACAATGGTTTATTAAATTATATTTTAACTCAAATGGGTTTTTCAAAAGTTCCATGGTTGAAAGATCAGAAGTTTACGATTCCTACCGTTGCCATAATATCTATATGGAAGATGGTAGGATATTACGCAATAATCTTTTTGGCGGGTCTGCAAAATATAGATAAAACTTACTACGAAGCTGCTGAAGTGGATGGAGCCACACCTTTTCAAAAATTTCAGTTTATAACCTTACCCTTATTATCTCCTACAACTTTTTTTATAATCATAGTTGCAATGATCGGAGCATTTAAAGTTTTCGATGAGATTTTTATCCTCTATGTAGGTATGCCTGGACCTTACAACAACAGTGGAATGACCATGGTTTACTACGTGTTTGATATGTTCTATGTTCAACAAAGGATGGGAAGAGCTAGTGCTGCTGCTTACGTGCTTTTTGGAATTATTCTATTGTTTACAATTCTTCAGATGAGAAGTAGCAGAAGTAGAATACACTACGAATCCTAAGGGAGGAAATTATACTTGAATTATACAAAGTTTATAAAAACACTTTGGACTTTGATAGTTTATTTACTGTTAGCAGGAGGCGCGATAGTTATGCTCTTGCCTTTTGCGTGGATGATAATGACTTCTTTGAAAACAAGCAGCGAAATCAACTTATGGCCTCCAACATGGACAACAAAAAATTTTCAGAATGAATGGGATTTAAATTTAAAATTAACTCCCTCAAAACCTTCCCCAAGGACAGGCTTAAGTTTAGCTGAATTTAGAACTTTATCAACCCAAGAAAGCTACAATCCTTACAAATTGGTCTATGAAATAGATGGGGACTTTGTAAGGCGAGGAAGGGTACAACTCTCTTTTGACGAGATCGATTATACAGAGCAAGCAAGTGTCGAGTATATGATGTCTGATATCTACGATTATATTTCAAATATTGAATTAAGAGAAGATTTATCGAGCTTATTTGTTATAGAAGATTATTCCCTTGAAACTTTTGAAAGTATTTATTTTGCTCTTTTTTCCCAAGAAGATGGCTATTTTAAACAGACTACTACGATAAGAAGGATACAACAAAGTATAAGCAAAGTTCAGAATTTTATAGATATAACCCTCCAAAGAAATATCAATATCTTACCGTATTTTAGAACGAACCCGAATATGACAGAAAGTCAAATAGAAAGTATAACAAGAAGTAAAGAAATATTTTCCAATTATTTGGAAACGATAAAATCGAAAACCAATGATTTGAATTCAAAATTATCTTCCTATCCAGCAGAGTTAAGAATAATTAGTGAAAATGAGGTAGAAGAATTAATTAATCTACTCGCTGATTTTTTGTCTGAGTTTCAAACTTTTGAAGATGACATACTCTCCAACACAAATACTTTGATTCAAAGAAATATTTACGAACCCATTATGAAAGAGATCAATACTCTAACTTTCTTTATGTATTTTAACGAAAAATATGGTGAGGAACAAAATATTACATTTGAAGATGTGAACATAATATTCGACGTTCCTACTGGAGAAACAAAGTATCAAAATATCATAGACAGAATCCAAGAAACTGAATTTCCAGAATCATTTAAAAAAATTGTGATCTCATTAGCTAACGAGAAAAATATCGATAATTTGAATCAAGAAGTTGTTTCATATCTAGAGAACGATTTTGTAAATGATGTGAGTAATTCATTAATAGAAGACCCCAGAAACCTCTCAATATACACAAACATTATTAGAACGTTATCGCAGAACCAGGCTAGCTTTGATCAAGCCCAGGCAGTGCTCTCAGATTCCGATTATCGTTTTTTAATAGAAAACATTCAAGGAAAGGAAGAAGAGTTCGCAAGGATATTGGAAAAAAGGAAAGAATATGATAAAATATTAAAAGATTTCGATAGGTTTTTCCTTGATACGATTTCCAAAGTAAATATTGTAACCGCACCGCCTTTTGTTGATATGATTTTGTACAAAAATAATTCGAATGTTGAATTATACACAGTAAATGTACCATCAATTTGGTTGTTTGACGATGTTCCTTCCGGAAAAGTTGAATATTCTTTTAATCAGGTCTTGGGGAATATATTTCAAAATTATGTTGATGCATGGAACGGTGCTCCATTTTCCCGATACTATGTGAATACGGTTTTTGTTTCTCTAATAACCACCGTTTTGGAGATAATATTTGCGTCGATGGCTGCATTTGCATTTTCAAAACTTAATTTTTGGGGAAAGAATTTTATTTTTATAACTTTTTTAGCTACCATGATGATACCGGGTGAGGTTCTATTAGTACCAAATTATATAACTATTAGTAAATTTTCATGGATAGACAGTTATTATGCTTTGATCGTTCCCTGGGTGATTAGTGTTTTTGCCATTTTTTTGATCAGGCAACAGTTTATGACTGTGCCCAACGAGTTATGGGACGCTGCTAAAATAGACGGATCTTCAAGTTGGCGATTTTTATGGACCGTGATGGTACCTCTTAGTAGACCTGCAATTTTAACGGGGGCACTACTAAAATTTGTAGGGAGTTGGAACGCCTTTTTATGGGTTTTAATTGTCACCAAAAGTCCTGAAATGAGAACACTTTCAGTGGGATTACAAAATTTTAGAACTGATGCGGGAGAGATCTACAACCTTTTAATGGCAGCATCCACTTTTACTATGATTCCTATAGTAATATTGTTTATATTCTTACAAAGATATTTCATAGAAGGTATCGCAAGAACTGGGTTGAAAGGTTAAACATAAGATTCGATTTAGGAAGTGAGTGCAATCCCATTTATTGAATTAGATAGAAACAAAAGTAAGAAAAAACAATTGTTCGCTCGTAAAAAACCGAATATTTCCATCATCTTGCGACTTTTATTGTTAAGCGCTTTAATATTCATATTGGGGTTCGTCTCCTTCCAAATATATAGACAAATAGACTTATATTACAATTTAAAAGAACAGTACAATGAAATTGAAAAACGAAAAGAAGAACTGAATGATGAAATTCTAAAAAGAAATCAGATCCTTTTGGATTTAAAAAATCGATTAGCTGACAAAGGAGTTATAATAAATGGTGAAGAATTCCACCAAATGGATCTTTACAACTTCCCATAAGCCAAATAAAAAACAAATAGAAAAAGCGTTGCAATTAGCCAACAAATATGGTGGTGTGTATCTAGAAAGAAATAAGCTTAGAATGGACGAAGGGAACTTTTATTTTGTAATAGATAAGAAACTAGCCCTAAACTTTCAATGGGAGGATGGAAAATTATTTTTCCATCCTTCTGTTTCCAAAATAAGATTGAACAATTATTTAAAAAATGGAATTGATCATTTAATAAACGCTGTATCTCCACAAAAAAACGATATCATACTTGATTTAACCCTTGGCCTTGGAAGTGATGCCTTACTATTGTCGTATTTTTGTGAAAAAGTAGTAGGCTTAGAGGCTTCTTTTCCTATATATGCGGTTGTTGCAGAAAATATAACAAACTACGATTATAAAGAAAATTGGATGAAAGAAGCTTCAAAAAAGATCAAAGTTATCAATTCAGATTATAAAATTTTTCTAAACGAGCAAAAAGAAAAAAGTTATGAGATTGTTTATTGTGATCCTATGTTCGAGAATCCTCAGTACAAATCAAGCTCTATAAATCCTTTGAGGAAATTTGCTCGATACGATAAAATTACACAAGAAGATTTAGAAAAGATGGTTAAAATAGCTAGGAAAAAAGTAGTAATCAAAGCACGTTCTAACGACAGTGTGTGGGATTTGTACGACTTCGATAAAAAAATCGGAAGTAAAAAAAGTGGAGTATTTTTCGGAGTGATTGAAAAGTGAACAAAGTTTTAGTTATAGTGGGCCCTACAGCTGTTGGAAAAACAAAAGTATCCGTAGAAATAGCCAGAAGAATTAATGGAGAAATAATTTGTATGGACTCTAGACAAATTTATAGCCATCTTATAATCGGTACCGCTATGCCTGATGAAGAAACCAAACAGATGATCCCACATCATTTATTTGGCTCAATAGATCCACGAACCCATTTTACAGCTTTTGATTATAAAAAAATGGCAGAAAAAAAGATTGATGAAGTACTAAATAGAGGAAATACACCAGTTTTAGTTGGTGGGACAGGCCTATACCTTGATGCTCTGAGGAAAGGTTTTTTGAATGTAAAATCTGACTATGGTTTAAGGACTTATTTAAGAAAATTAGAAAAAAATAATCCTGGTGTATTGAGAAAGATATTGGTAGATTTGGATCCACAAAGAGCTCTAAAGATACATCCAAACGATTTAAAAAGGATCATCCGGGCCATAGAGATTTATGTTATAACAGGTATCAAAATGGGGGAGATTGTAAAAGAAAATAGGCAAAACGACAATTCTTTTGATTATCATATAATAGTACTAGATAGAGAAAGGCAAGAATTGCATGAAAGGATAAACAAAAGAGTCCATCAAATGATAAATGAAGGTCTGATAGATGAGGTACAAAATCTCTTGTCTTTAGGGTATTCTACAACTCTTAACGCTTTAAACACCATAGGTTATAAAGAAGTGATACAATATCTATATGGGAAAATCGATTTTAATGAAATGATTCACCAGATAAAAGTAAACACTCGTAACTATGCAAGAAGACAAATAATATACTTTCGTAAGATAGGATCTGCAAAATGGATTAATTTGAGTCAAACAACTCAAGAAGACGTAGTAGATCAAATATTAAGTGAATTTATTTGATGGGTCGAGGGCTGGGAAAAGCCTTATTCTGCCTTCCTTATGGATGGGAAGTGGGATGAAAGGCGCTATAGATAGTTTTATAAGTAAGATTTTGATTTTAAATGGGTCATAGGGCGAAGCCCTCCCTCACAGCTGGGCTAGGGACTGCAGGTCCCTTCCTTAGAAGGGTGGGCTGTGGGATGAAGGGGAGCTATAGCAAATTTTATATTTTCTAAAGAAAGTATATTTAATTTCTGATACGAGGGGTGATAACATGGCAGAAAAATTTAATTTACAAGACCGATTTTTGAACATTCTGAGGATTAACAAGATAGAAGTAAAAATTTATTTAGAAGGGGGATTTCAAACAAGCGGAGTGGTAAGATCTTTTGATGATTATACTGTTTTATTGGAAAAAAACGGTGAACAATCACTGGTTTATAAACATGCCATAAAAATGATGGCACCTTCAAAATATATAAAACTTTTCCAAGAACAGTCGTCTAAAGATGAGTAGAAAGAGAAAAATAAAAAACTGCCCCTAGGAAAGAAGGGGTAGTTTTCTAGTATTTTTTCAAAATAACGTTATGAGAACTATGGAGGGAATTAATTTGAAAAAAACTTTTTTGATATCTTTATACATCCTTATATTTTCTATTTTTGCCATTTCTCAGCTATTTCAGCCACCTATAAAAAACTCATACATAACCGCATCTTTTGGTGAATACAGAGATACAGGAGCTGAATCACATTTTCATTTAGGAGTAGATTTTTCTACTTTCAACAGAAAGGGAGAATCTGTTTATGCGGCCGCTGAAGGTTCTCTTTATAAGATTTGGTTAAACGATCCTCTTTACGGCAATGCAATATTTTTATACCATGAAGACTCTGATTTAGTTAGTGGATATGCCCATTTGAGTGTTTTCTCTGATAAAATATCTAAATATTCTCAATTAGTTCAAAACGAGTTTGGAAATCAAAGAATAGAAATTGTTTTTCCCAAAGGTAAAATCCCAATAAACCTAAATGAGGTTATAGCTTATTCAGGAGATACCGGGGAAGCCATAGCGCCTCACTTGCATTTTGAAGTTTTAAAGCAATCCCAAGATGATTTCACCATGTACGACCCCCTTGAGTTTTTAGAATATCATGAACAAAGGGATAAATCTTTGGAATTAATGAGAATCAGATCCAATAACAAATATTTTGAAGTTACAGAAAATGGAGAAACTGTTGTAGAATACACAGGTAACTATCCCCGGATAGACATTAGAGTACGTGAAAAATTAGGGGACAACTCCACTATTCTTCCTAAAAAAGTTTCTATGTATATCAATGATATTTTAACCTATAAAATGGATTTTAGCATAATCAAAGAGTCAGAAATATACAAAGCTGATGCTGTATTTGGATATGGTTCAACATCTTCCATATATTGGCTGAAAATGTACTCTGATGACCATTTATCTCCAATAGTTATCAATGACTTTTCAGCATTTTCTTATGAAACCTCAACGACTTTAAATGGAGAAATCGTTTTAGAAGACATATGGGGTAACGAAAAAGTTTATAAATTGAAATTCATAAAACCATAAGAAATGTTAATTTTATTTTTAAAAATTAACAGTGTATCGTTTTTCTTCACTTGAGGAAATTAATTTTTTTGGTATAATTTACCTCGTGGAATTCTAAAAATAAACTGAAATCTGACGAAAAACACTCGAAGAAATCAAGGAGGCTTAAATGTGAAAAAAATGCTCTTTACCAGTGAAAGTGTAACGGAAGGTCATCCTGATAAAATCTGTGATCAAATTTCTGATACTATACTTGATGCTATAATGGAAAAAGAACCCGAAGAAAATAAGATAAATGCCCGATGTGCTGTAGAAACTCTGGTAACAAGGGGGCTAGTTGTAGTAACAGGTGAAGTTAGAACCTCAGCATATATAGATGTTCCAACGCTTGTCAGGAATACTATTTTAGATATAGGTTATAACAGAGCTAAATTTGGATTTGATGGTGAAACATGCGCTGTAATTACTTCTATTGAAGAACAATCACCTGATATAGCTCTGGGGGTTGACAGATCGTTAGAAGTTAAATCAAGACAAGAAGAAGACCCTTTTGAAAAAATAGGAGCAGGAGATCAAGGCATTATGTTTGGATATGCGACAAACGAAACGGATGCTTATATGCCCTTGCCTATTCTCTTAGCTCACAGACTTGCCAAAAGATTGGCCGATGTTCGAAAATCGGATACATTGGATTTTTTAAGGCCAGACGGTAAAACTCAAGTAACAGTAGAGTATGATGAAAATAATCAACCACTAGGCGTAGAGACTATACTTATTTCCACCCAACATTCGCCTGATATAAAAAGACAAGAGTTAGAAGAAGCAATAAAAGAGCATGTAATAACTCCAGTCATACCGGAAAATCTTTTTACAAAAAACACAAAAATTCTTGTCAATCCAACAGGAAGATTTGTAATCGGTGGACCTCAAGCTGATACAGGACTCACCGGAAGGAAGATAATCGTTGATACATATGGTGGTTGGGCACCACACGGTGGAGGAGCTTTTTCTGGGAAGGATCCTACCAAAGTAGATAGATCCGCTACTTATATGGCCAGATATGTAGCCAAAAATTTGGTAGCAAGTGGTGCTGTAGATGAAGTTTTAATTCAACTTTCTTACGCCATTGGTGTTGCACAACCCGTTTCAATAAATATTGACACAAAAGGTACTGCAAAAGTGGATGAAGAAAAGATATATAAAGTTGTAAAAGAGATTTTTGATTTTAGACCTGCCGCTATAATTAGTAACTTAAATCTTTTACAACCTATCTACCAAAAGACTGCCGCTTACGGACATTTTGGAAGAAAAGATGTAGAATTTCCATGGGAAAGATTGGATAAAGTTAAGGAATTGAAAGCAGCATTAGGTTTGTAATTCAGTTTGCTGTAGTGTAGTATGCAAACTATGTTTTTAAATGATTTTGAATTTGGGGATCTTAAGG
>NZ_JALY01000064.1:0-1254 GCF_002924615.1 Petrotoga halophila DSM 16923
ACAAAATCCCAACAAAGAGAGGGTCACATTGGACAGCGACCACTATCCGCGGTATCCTTAGCAATGAAAAATATACCGGGGATGTCCTTCTGCAAAAGACCTATACAGATGAGAATTTTAAGCGGCATTATAATCGTGGGGAAAAAGATCAGTACATGATAAAAGCTCATCATGAAGCTATCATATCCCATGAGGAATTTGAAGCTGCCCAAGAAATTTTAAGGCAAAGAGGAAAAGAAAAAGGTGTAATCAAGGGAAGCAGCAAGTATCAAAAACGCTACCCATTCTCGGGGAATATCAAATGTGCAGAATGTGGCAGCAGTTTTAAGCGTCGAATTCATGGAAGCGGTGACCGTAAATATATTGCCTGGTGCTGCACAAAGCATATAAAGGACGCATCAAGCTGTTCCATGAAGTTTGTCAGAGAGGATGCAATTCATCAGGCCTTTGTTGTAATGATCAATAAGCTTATTTTTGGTCATAAATTCATTCTAAGACCATTGCTACAAAGCTTAAAGAGAACAAATTACTCAGATAATATAGCGAAGATTCAAGAACTGGAAACAAAAATCAAAGAAAATACAGAGCGGGTTCAGGTAATCATGGAACTTATGGCTAAGGGATACCTGGAACCCTCTCTTTTTAATACACAGAAAAATGAGCTGCTTAAAGAAGCGGCTTTATTAAAAGAACAAAAAGAAGCCATAAAACGCACAATCGATGGGAGTCAGACTATCCTCGTTGAGGTTGAGAAGCTTCTTAAATTTGCAACGAAAGCTGAAAAGCAGATTGATGCATTTGATAGTGAAATATTTGAGGATTTTACCCGCGAAATCATTGTGTTTTCACAGGAGAAAATAGGTTTCAAAATGAAATGCGGGTTGATTTTAAGGGAAAGGTTGATGAAATAATGAGCCATATACCTTTTGGATATACCATTCAAAATGGCAGGGCTGTCGTTAATGAAAAGGAAGCGATTATGATTAAGAAACTATTTGAAGTTTATCTTTCCGGGCTTTCTTTAAGCGAAGCGGCACAAAAAGCGGGTATTAAGCGTTACCACACATCTGTTGCAAGAATGCTGGCAGATAAACGGTATGTTGAGGACAAATTTTATCCGCCAATTATCAGCAAGGACACATTCGAAAAAGCACAACTGGAAAGACGCAGGCGAGCAGAGGCACTTGGTAGGATTTATGAACATAAAGGAAATGAAAAGAAATGCATGAATTTTAGGTTTCATGCTTCAATGCC
>NZ_JALY01000058.1:0-2403 GCF_002924615.1 Petrotoga halophila DSM 16923
GACAAGGCCATTGCAAACCTTCTTTTTCCAATCGCTCATAACTTATTCCACCATATAATTTTGATACTCGTGCAATCTCATCCATGATTTCAGAAGGAGAATTATATTTCATTTCATAACCCATTTTATTAGCCAAAGTAGTTAATATCTCCCAATCTGCTTTAGCCCTTCCAGGAGAATTGATAGCTTTTCTTACCCTTTGTATGCGTCGTTCGGTATTTGTAAACGTACCTTCTTTTTCGGCAAATGATGCGGCTGGCAAAACTACGTCTGCAAACTGTGCAGTTTCAGTCAAGAAAATATCCTGGACTATTAAAAAATTCAAACTTTCTAGGGCTTTTTTAATATGTTCCTGATCAGGATCAGACAAAAAGGGATTCTCACCCATTATGTAGAGGGCCTTTACCTTTTTACCAGCTTCTTCGAACATTTCTGTTAAAGTCAATCCTTCTCTATCAGCTAACTTTACACCCCAATAATTCTCAAACTTTTCTTTAATTTTGGGATCATTGACTTTTTGATAACCAGGATAAACATCAGGCAAAGCCCCTACATCACAAGCACCTTGCACGTTGTTTTGTCCCCTTAATGGATTGACTCCCGTGCTTTCAAAACCAACGTTCCCAGTCAAGAGTGCAAGATTCGTAAGAGAAAGTACGTTATTAGTTCCGTATTTATGTTGAGTTATTCCCATTGCAAAATATATGGCTGCCTTTTCAGCAAAACCATACATTTTTGCAGCTTCGATTATCTTATCTGCTGGCACACCTGTAATCTGGGATACTGTAGACGGGGTATAACCTTCTATTATCTTTATAAAACTTTCAAATCCTTCCGTTCTTTCTTCAATAAACTTTTTATCAAGTAACCCTTCGTTGATAATTACATTCATAATTCCATTTATTAAAGCCACATCTGTCCCTGGCTTTTGATGCAATGAAATGTCAGCAATTTCAGAAAGTTCTATCTTTCTAGGATCTGCTACTATTAAATGTGTACCGTTTTTCTTTGCCTTTTTAATCTTACTCCCAATTACCGGGTGATTCTCCGTTGGATTTGAACCTATCACAAATATAACGTTACTCCCCTCTATTTCTGATATAGAGTTGGTCATGGCTCCCGAACCAAATGCCATTCCTAATCCAACAACAGTGGATGCATGACAAAGTCTGGCACAGTGATCTACAGAATTTGTACCAATTACAGCCCTCATAAATTTTTGCATAATATAGTTCTCTTCATTTGTACATTTTGCTGAACTCAACCCGCCTATTGAATCACTCCCATACTTTTCTTTTATATTCAACAGTTTTTCTGCAACATAATCAAAGGCTTCTTCCCAACTAACTTTTTCAAAATGTCCATTTCTCTTTATCAAAGGGTCAGTCAATCTATCCGGGTGATTGACAAAATCATAACCAAAACGACCTTTCACACAGCTTTCTCCATGGGGGTTTGGAGAGTTTTCATCATAAACCGAACCAACTTGAACTATCTTATTATTTTTAGTCCTCAATTCCAATTGACAACCAACCCCACAGTAAGGACAGGTCGTTTTAGTTTTATTAAATTCGTAATAACGCCCTTTCCCTTTGGAAGGAATATAAGTAAGAGCTCCTGTTGGACACATTTCAACGCATTGTCCACAAAAGACGCATGGAGAATCCTGTCCACCTAAATCTTGATCAAATGGGGGGCTAACTTTAGTTTCAAAACCTCTATTGACAAAATCCAATGCGTTACACATTTGAATCTCTTTACATGTTCGTACACATTTACCACAAAGTATGCATTTGTCTGGATCAAGCTGTATAAATTCATTCTGATCTTTTATCTCAAAACGTGGAAGTTTCTTTGTTCCGAAGGTGGATTCTTTAATTCCATATTCGTAAGCGAGATCTTGAAGGACACAGTTTCCATTAGCTTCACATGTCATACAATCCAATGGATGATCAGAAACTAGTAAATCTACAACCGTCTTTCTAGCCTCGATTACCCTTTTGCTATCCGTTAAAACTTGCATCCCATCAGTTACTGGAGTAACACAAGAGGCAACTAATTTATGATTATTTTCCAGTTCTACTAAACACATTCTACAAGAACCTACATCTGATAAATGCGGGCTATGACATATGGTGGGGATATAGATACCGTTTTGTTTTGCAACCTGGAGTATAGTTTGACCGGGCTCGGCTTCGTAATCATTATGATTTATAGTAACTATCAAAATATAAAACCCCTTTCATTGTTAAATTTACGAAAAATTCAATATCAAAAAACTATGTTCTTAGCGGTGAAAATATTTACAACAACTTCTTCATCAACTAGCTGAAGTTTATCTGTAATATTATATCTCGTTATTCCTTTTGAAGAGTAAGAAAGGTAGAGATATCCATCCTTACA
>NZ_JALY01000304.1:0-1619 GCF_002924615.1 Petrotoga halophila DSM 16923
ATTGTATTGTACTGTCTCTATCATCTTCCTTGAACCTCCTTCGGGGCGTTTCCCCCCCGCACAATTTTTTATTCAAATTAATTATACAGGATTTGTGAGATAGGATGGTACACTTTTCGTTTAGTAAGTGCACCCATATCAAGAATTCATAGAGAAACTAAAACTACAGGACCAAAACGAGGAAATTTGAGGATTAGAAAGGAGCAAAGCGAAAACGTAAGACTAAAACACTAATAAACAAAGGAAAAGAAAGGCATGTAGTGACACTTTTGAAAAACAGAGAAAGCAAAAAACGCTTTTTTGCATTTATTCATACCTGTTTTAGAATTCTTACGTTTTTGTAACTGTCAAACTCAGGAAAATATTTAAGATTCTCACCAAGAGAGCTACATAAGTTTTATAATATGCTATGGTAGATTCAAAGAAAAACAAATTAGGAGAGTGAGCTGTATGTATCTTTTTATAGACACAAATATTTTTCTGTCTTTTTACCATTTCACCAGCGAAGACTTAGAGGAACTAAATAAACTTGGTGTTCTGCTTAAGCAGAAGGAGGTGAGACTATACTTACCAGAACAAGTTGTAGATGAGTTTCGGCGCAACAGAGAAAACAAAATAATGGCCGCATTGAAGCAGTTACAGGAACCTAAACTAAAGCTCCAGTATCCACAACTTTGTAAAGACTATGAGGAATATCTAACACTAAAGGAACTCCTGGAAGAATGTGAGAAGCAACGTTCCACCTTAGTGGATAAGATCATGAAAGATGTTGCGAAACAAACGCTGAAGGCCGATGTGACTATACAGAACTTATTTGAAAAGGCAACACGAATTTCTATCGATGATAATCTGGTGGATAAGGCGTATGTGCGTATGCAGGTAGGCAATCCCCCTGGGAAGGGTGGCTCTCTAGGAGATGCGATTAACTGGGAAGCGCTACTTAAGAATGTCCCGGTTGGCGAAAACCTTCATTTCATAACCGACGATAAGGATTACCGTTCAATTGTAGACCGAAACAATTTTATGGAATTTCTTAGTGAAGAATGGACTGAATGCTATGGCTAACCGAATACTGTACCACCCTGCTAACCTAATTATGTACCATATGGAAAGAAGAAGTTCTTTTCTTTCTCTTTTCATATGAAAAGAGAAAAATCGAATATTTATCAGTTTCCCTGAATTTCTCGTCTTTGGTTCCTGTAACGATAGCTTTCTCCATTGAATAGTATTATCTTACTGTTGTGGATTAACCTGTCGATAATCGCTGCTGTCATCCTTTCATCGTGAAATATTTTAGCCCATTCTGCAAATTCAAGGTTACAGATAGATCCTTTTTCATACCTTTCAGAGAATATTTGGAACATGAGTTGTGTAACATGGCTCGATAACTGCACGTATCCTAGTTCATCAATTATCAGTAAATCTACTTTGCTCAACTTTTTTTGGAATTTTGTTAGTTGTCGTTCTTCTTGCATTTCAACTAAGAGATTCCCAAGATTGGCTGCTGTGAAAAAACTTACTGTTTTCCCTTTCTTACATGCTTGTATTCCTATTGCTATACTTATGTGTGTCTTTCTTGCACCTGGGATTCTTAAGAACAGAAAATTTGTTTTTTCTTC
>NZ_JALY01000260.1:0-10448 GCF_002924615.1 Petrotoga halophila DSM 16923
ATAAAACGAAGTTACAAGAACTAACTCAAGAAAAAACAAAAAAATTGCCTGAGTATGTGTTATTAAGTGCTTCTGGACCATCACATATGAAAAGATACAAGGTGGCAGTTAAATTAGATGATGAGATACTTGGAATAGGTGAAGGCTTTTCAAAAAAATTTGCCGAACAATTAGCAGCAAAAATCGCTTGTGAGAAGTTTTTGAACTCTACTGGTGGAAATGATGACATTGATTAAAGAAATTGAATTCGTTATTTTAAAGAACACCTCTTCAGTATCATTAACAGGGAATTATTGCTATCTGAACTGTAAACATTGTGGTGGCCATTATCTAAATAATATGGCCCGAGTAAAGGATATGGAAAATTTAGTAAAAAAAGGGTTCACTTCTTTTTTAATTAGTGGTGGATTATTAGCTGATAGAAAGGTTCCACTTACTATTTTTGCGGATACACTATATACTCTAAAAACCAAATACAATTTGAAATACAACGTACATACAGGCTACGTGGATGAAAAAGATATCCATGTTTTAAAAGAGATCGCGGATACTGTATCTTTTGACCTAGTTGGAGATCAGCAAACTGTAAGAGAGGTTTATGGGAAATTTGATTATGATAAGATGTGGGCTTCTTTCGAATTACTCGTAAATAATGATTTTGTCGTTAAACCACATATTACCATAGGCTTGAATAAAGGAGAATTCTCTCATGAACAAAAAGCAATTGAAAAACTAAAAAAATTTGGAGATCGAATAGATGAAATTATATTTCTAGTTTTTATACCCACCGTTGGAACTGAATTCCATTCTTATCAACCTCCAAAGGTGACGGAAGTTGTTTCTTTTCTTTCAAAGGTAAGAAAAGATTTTCAACATAAAAAGTTAACGCTAGGTTGTATGCATCCAAAGGGGAAATATAGAGAAGATCTTCAAACCAATCTTTTAGGTATTGTAAATAAAATTGTTCAACCTATTGGCAAAGTTATCGAAAAAGCCGAAAGAGAAAATTACCAGATTAGTTATAGTTACGAATGTTGTGCGTTCTCTTCCGGTTAGATGGTGGCTTGTTTGATTTTGGACATGGGGAACTTAAAGGGTTCACCCCTGTTTGCGTCACTGTGCAAACCATGTTTTTAAATAATTTTGATCTTGAATTTAGGTTTTTAAGGAGTTCACCCCTTAACGCACAGGTGGAGGGTCGCTATATATAAAGGTTTCAGAGTTTCTAAAAGACAGTATGATGAATAATAGTGGAGGTATAGTATAAAATGGGTAATTTTTTACCTTCGTACATGAGGTTATATGAGTCAGGTGAACTTCATAAAAGACGTGATTATTTGATCAAACGCTTAGAAGAATGTGATCTTTGCCCTCGCCAGTGTAAAGTAAATAGATTAAAAACTGTAGGATCTTGTAGGGTAGGGAATGAAATAAAAATTTCGGAATATGTTCTTTATCCGGGAGAAGAACCTGTATTGAAAGGAGAAAATGGTGCAGGTGGTGTTTTCTTCAGCAATTGCACGATGAGGTGTGTTTACTGTCAAAATTTCAATTTTAGTCAATTAGGTTTCGGAAAGAAGATTTCCACTGAAAGTTTAGCAAAAATTTTCTTAAAATTACAGAATGAAATGAAGGCTGCTAATTTAGATTTGGTAACTGCCACTCCATACTTACCTTTTATTTTTGATGCTTTGATATATGCAATAGAACGAGGATTTCGCTTACCCATAGTATGGAACACCTCCTCTTATGAAAGTATAGAAACTTTGAAGCTCATGAAAGATGTCGTTGATATATATCTGGCTGATATCAGGTATACTAGTAATATCGTTAGTAAAAGATATTCAGGGGTAAAAGATTACTGGAGTAATGCCCAATTAGCTATTAAAGAGATGTATCGTCAGATTGGGGAAACTTTTCTGGTAGATGAAAAGTCTAATGTTTTAAAAAGAGGAATAATAATTCGTATTCTAGTTTTACCAAACTTAATAAACCAAGCAAAAGAAGCCTTAAAATTCTTAAAGTATGAAATTTCCGAAAAGATACATATCAGTTTAATGGACCAGTACGTTCCAGTTTATAAGGCAAAAAATTATGAAAAATTATCAAGATATTTATACAAATCGGAATATAAGGAAGTGGTAGATTATTTGTATAAATTAGGATTTGAAAATGGTTGGATTCAGACTCACAATTTAAAAGAAGGCAATGAAGTTTTTTCAACGTCACAATAAACGTTGGTGACTATCAGAGGGGTGATTTCATGAAAGAAGTAGAACTGATGCGGTACGTTGTTGATCAGTTACAAGATGGAGTAATGGCCATAGATGAAAGGGAAAGAATTTTTTACATAAACGACTCCGCCTGTAGGATTTTAGGAGTTGATAAAGAAAAAATAATTGGACAAAATGTAGTTGAAAATGTTCCAAATACCAGATTGCACATTGTTTTAAGAACCGGGGAACCAGAATACGACAAATTACAAAGTTTAGGGGATAAAGTTATTTTAACTTCCCGTATCCCTATAAAAAATGATAATAATGAAACTATCGCTGTTGCCGCTGTTTTCAGAGATATTACCACATTACAAAAGTTAGCGGAAGAGATTACTAATCTAAGAGAAATGGAAGCACTTTTAACTTCTATAATTGATTCTACCTCAGATGCCATTTCTGTGGCTGATCAAGAAGGTCGTGTTACCATGGTCAACAGAGCTTATACAAGAATCACAGGACTAACACCGAGAGAGGTCATTGGTAAGCCTGCCACTATAGATTTGGCGGAAGGTGAAAGTTTACATATTCAATGTGCAAGAGAGAAAAAACCTATATACAATGTAAGAAAAAAATTAGCTACGAACAAAAAAGAAGTAGTAGCAAGCGTCACCCCACTTTTTGTTAAAAATGAGTTTAAAGGAAGTGTCGCCGTTATTCATGATATTTCTGAGATTCAAAGATTAATAAACGAGCTTGAAGCAACAAAAAGGATGCTAAAAAAAGAGAGTGCCACCCACACCTTCGACGATTTAGTGGTTAAATCTGAAATTATGAAAGATGTAATAGCTCAAGCAAGTAAAGTAGCATCAGTAGACGTGGATCTTTTATTAATAGGCGAATTTGGAGTAGGAAAAGAGGTTCTAGCACAAGCTATTCACAACGCAAGTGCAAGGAAAGAGGGACCGTATCTAAAATTAAATTTTTCTTTGATTTCAAAAGAAAGACAAGAAGAGTACCTTTTTGGGGAAAATAGTTATTTGGTACGAGCGAATGAAGGGACCCTTTTTTTGGAAAATATTGATCTGATGGATATAGAAATGCAGAGAAAACTTTTAGCCTTTCTTAAAGACAACGTTTTCGATACGAATTATTACGATTTTGTTCCCGATGTTAGGTTTATTTTTGCAACCACAGAAGATTTAAAGATTCTTTCTGGTTTGGGGAAATTTTCTAAAGAGCTTTTATACAAAATTTCAGTAGTAAGTATAGAAGTTCCATCATTAAGAGAAAGAAAAGAAGACATTCCTGAACTGGCTCAACAACTATTACATAGTCTAAATAGAAAGTATGGAAGAATAGTTTATGGATTTACTGAAGATGCCTTGAATAAATTAAAGAATTATTCGTGGCCAGGAAACATAAGAGAGTTGGAAAACGTAATTGACCGGGCCATGTTGGCAATGGACAACAGCGATTCCATAGTAACTTCCACACACATTCCCGATTTGATAGAAAACGTTGAAGAAGTTAAAGGAACGCTTAAAGAAATGACTGAAGACTTCGAGAAGAAGATAATTATAGAAGTACTTGAAGCAAGCCACGGTAATAAAACAGAAGTTGCCCGTAAACTGGGTTTAACTGTGAGAAATCTTTATTATAAGCTGGATAGATACGGCATCAAGTAAAGTTTTAATGTGAATGGGGGATGAACATTGAAATTTGAATTTCGTCTAGAACGGTTGAAAGATCTAAAAAAAATTTTAGAAGATAACGCAAGAATAGAATTGGGTAAAAAAAGTAAACAAAGGCAGTTAGTTGAAGACGAAATTAATCAGATCAGCAATAAGATCGATACCTTTTCAACAGAATTTATAAAAGAGGTAAAAGATACTATCTCAATTACTAAACTATCAAATATGGTAGAGTATAAAAATTATTTAAATGAGCAATTATCACAACTACGTTTAGTGTTACAAGAAAAGTTACAAGAAGAAGAAATGGCACGACAAAATTATTTAAAGGCCAAAAACGAAAAAGATATTCTTCAAAAACTTAAAGATAAAAGATTTGACGAATTTAAAATTCGGGAAAAGAGGGCCGATATAAAAGAATTAGATGAAATTGCAAGATTAAACCATCAACCAAGGGAGGAGAATTATGAATAAGATCAAAGTTTTGTTCTTATGTTCGAGAAATTCTGCAAGAAGTCAGATGGCTCAGGCGTTTTTGAAGAAATACGGAGATGATAAGTTCGAGGCTTACAGTGCTGGTTTAGAAGCAAGTGAAATTCATCCTTTGACCATAAAAGTCATGGAAGAGAAAGGAATATCTATGGACGGGCAATACTCAAAGAGTTTGGACATATACTTGAACGATAGGTTTGGTTTTTTAATAACTGTCTGCTCCAAAGCAGAAAAAGAATGTCCTTTTTTCCCTGGCGTTAGTATAAGACTATACTGGCCCTTTGATGATCCAGCCAGTGCTCAAGGTTCTGAAGAAGAACAATTAGAAGTATTTCGAGAGGTAAGAGATCAAATAGAAAAAAAGGTAATTGATTTTGTGGAAAATACTGATAAATACTCCAATGTAAAAGATAATTTTCGAGTGTAAATACCTTTTTGTATTTACTTTATTTTTCAAAGAATTAACCTTCAGCTAAAGTTTGTTTGTTATAATGAGTTCATAACAAAATTAATAAAGAAGAAACCTCTTTCTGTATAATGCCGATAATATGGTTCGGCAGTTTCTACCAAACAGCCGTAAACTGTTTGACTACAGTAAGAGGGGTTGAGATTTTTACATCAACATCCTACCTCTCTTCTGTAGAAGAGGTAGGATTTTTTATTTTGACATTTTAAAAAAGGAGAGATAACTTTGAGTAAGAAAGTCCTTTTGATATCTGGAAGTCAATCGGATGAGATTTTTGTAAAAACTGCCATTGACCTCTTTGAAGAATGGAAAATGAGTTACGATTACAAAGTGTTTAGTGCTCACAGGAATTTGAAAGAGCTAACCAAATTTATTGAAGAACTTCCCAGTAACGAGTATAGTGTCATAATAGCTGTTGCCGGTCTTTCTGCTGCCTTGCCTGGTGTAATCGCTTCATTAACCAACCTCCCCGTTATTGGTGTCCCTAGAGATGTAGGTCCTTTAAATGGAATAGATGCATTACTTTCTATGGTACAGATGCCTAGTGGGGTGCCTGTTGCAACTATGGGAATTGGAAGTAGTGGGATGAAAAATGCAGCATACTTTGCAAAAAGGTTGATAGAAGGTGAAAAAGATGGAAGATAAGAAAAATTTTGAGCTTTTATACGAAGGGAAAGCCAAAAAAGTATACAAGTTCGATGAGCAGAAGTTATTGATAAAATTTAAAGACGATGTCACAGCGTTCAACGGATTAAAAAAAGATCAAATTCTTAACAAAGGTAGAATTAATAAAGAGATCTCTAAATTCTTTTTTGAAATGCTGAATAATCAAGATATAAATACCCATTACATAAACGATTATGATGAAACCTCTTTCGTCGCAAAATGGACGGATTTAATTCCCCTTGAAGTTATAATTAGAAATTACACCGCGGGCAGTTTTTGTAAGAGATATGGTGTAAAAAAAGGATTGATGTTTGATTATCCTTTAGTTGAATTTTCTTTGAAAAATGACGAGTTAGGAGATCCCATGATCACAAAAGATGCTGTCCTCCTTTTGAAAATTACCACAGAAGACATTTTGGATGAAATCACTTCTATTTCTAAAAAAGTCAACAATGTTTTGAGTGATTATTTAAAATCTAAAGGAATTATTTTGGTGGATTTTAAATTAGAGTTCGGAATCAGTAAAAACGATAATAAAGTTACGTTGATAGATGAGATTTCACCTGATACATGCCGTTTTTGGGACGCAAATACTATGGAATCCCTTGACAAAGATGTGTATAGAGAAGAAAAGGGAGATCTACTAAACGCTTACGAAGTATTGCTTGGGAGGTTGGATATATGATTAAGAAGGAACAGAAAACTTTCCGATTTGAAGTAAAAGTAAAGTTAAGAGAAGGAATTTTAGATCCACAGGGAGCAACTACTTTCAAGGTTTTAAGAAGGTTGAATTACAACGTTGAAAGTGTAAGATTTGGAAAAAGTATAGAATTAGACATAAAAGAAGATAGCTATGAAACAGCCAAAGATAAAGCTAAAGAAATAGCGTATAAAATTTTAACCAATCCTGTTTTAGAAGATTTTGAAATCATCGATTTGAATAGGAAGTGAACAGTGTGAAGAATGTAAATTCGTTAACTGCTGGAATTATAGTTTTCCCTGGTTCAAACTGTGATAGAGATGCAAATTTTGCTTTGACGATTAACGGTTTTGATACGAAATATATATGGCATGATTTTAATCAATTATTGGATTTCGATTTAGTTTTTATTCCAGGAGGATTTTCCTATGGAGATTATTTAAGAGTGGGGGCATTGGCAAAGTTTTCTCCTGTGATGAACTCTGTTGAGAAGTATATATTAAACAAAAGAGGATTGGTTTTAGGGGTTTGTAATGGCTTTCAGATCCTCACAGAAGCAGGAATATTACCCGGAGTATTAACCGTTAACACGTCTCATAGATTCATATGTAAGGATGTTGAAGTTGAGGTCATAAATTATGATACGCCATTTATTAATAACGTTCAAAAAAAGATTTTAACTTTACCTATAGCCCACAAGGAAGGCCGTTATATAGTTAACGATAACAAACTTAATCCTAAAAATATTTTATTAAAGTATAAAGAGAATCCCAACGGTTCATTTGATGATGTAGCAGGCATAACAAATGAAGAATACAATGTCTTTGGTTTAATGCCTCACCCAGAAAGAGCTTGTCATAGCGTATTAGGTAATGAGGACGGCAATTACATTTTTCAATCTATCAGGAGGTATTTGACTAGTGCAGAATCAATTAACAATTAAAGAGATAGCGTTGGAATTAGGTATTTCAGGTGAAGAATTTGATCTTATAGAAGAAAAGTTGGGGAGATTACCCAACGAATTTGAAACGCACCTTTTTTCTGCCCAATGGTCTGAACATTGTGGTTACAAACATTCTAAACATTATCTAAAAAAAATTAATGAATCTTATGAAAGCGAAAATGCGGGATACGTTCAAATTGGAGGAAAATCTGTTGTTTTTAAGGTCGAAAGTCACAACCATCCCTCTGCTGTAGAACCTTATCAAGGGGCAGCCACTGGTATTGGTGGGATAGTTAGAGACATATTGGCTATGGGAGCAAGGCCCATAGCACTTTTAGATTCGCTGAAATTTGGTAATATTTCTGATCCAAAGGTGAAGAACATTTTCGAAGGTGTTGTTTCAGGTATAAGTGACTATGGAAATTCTATTGGTGTCCCAACGGTAGGTGGAGAGACTTCATTCAATGAAATATATTCAACAAACCCTTTGGTAAACGTGATGTGTATCGGTGTTGCTAACAAAAATCATTTGGCATCTTCCCACGCTGATGGACCTGATAAACTTCTTGTATATGTAGGATCTAAAACCGGACGTGATGGAATCCATGGGGCCTCTTTTGCATCAAAAAAATTGAGTGGAAAAGATGACAGACCTTCAGTCCAAGTTGGAGATCCCTTTACAGAAAAGAATCTAATCGAAGCGACACTTGAGATATTGAAAATAAAAGGGGTAAGAGCTTGTCAAGATATGGGAGCTGCCGGTGTTCTTAGCTCTACTTCTGAAATGGCTTATAAGGGTGGAGTTGGTTGTGAACTTTATTTAGATAATATACCGAAAAGGCAAGAGGATATAGAACCTTGGGAAATAATGCTTTCTGAATCTCAAGAGAGGATGCTTTTTTTGGTTAATCCTGGTACAGAGAAAAAAGTAGAAGACGTCTGTAATAAATACTTAATCGATTTTGCAATTATCGGAAGGACAATTTCTACCCCTCATTACGTTGTGAGAGAAAATAGTGAAGGCAAGGTTCTTGCTGATCTTCCAATAGAGATCTTAGTTAACGCCCCTGAATATTATAGAAACAATACCACTCCTTCAACTTATATATTGAACAAAGCAAAAAAATACCCAAGAACAAAGATAAAAGATATAGATAAAATATTAAAAATATTGTTATCAAACCACAATATATCTAGTAAAAAATGGATATATCAACAGTATGATTTTAAAGTTGGAACAAATACAATATTGATACCAGAACAAGCCGATAGTGCGGTACTATGGTTAAAAAACACTCATAAAGCTATAGCTGTAACAATTGATAGCAACGAACTTTACACCTATTTAGATCCATTTGAGGGTACCAAGAACGTTGTATACGAAGCCGCTAGGAATCTGATCTCAGTGGGTGCAAAACCTTTAGCTATCACGGACAACCTTAATTTTGGTGATCCTGATGATCCCGAAGTATCATGGCAATTTGAAAAAAGTATCGAAGGTTTGATTGAAGCTTCAAAAGAACTTTCTACCCCTGTGGTTAGTGGTAACGTTAGTTTTTACAATTCGTATAATGAAACATCAATTTTTCCTACGCCTGTGATCGGTATGATTGGGGAAATTAAAGATATAAAAAAAATAGTTAATTTAAAATTCAAAGATTGTGGTGATTTAGTATATTTAATTGGAAAAATAGATATCAATGTTGATAAGATAGGTGGAAGTCTTTATTTAAAAGTTCTGGAAGGTTTTGTAGGTGGAGAAATCGACTTTGTAAACCCAATGTATGAAAGATATTTACAAAACTTTATATTGGATCTGATAGAAAAAGGTATTTTAAAAAGTGTGCATGATGTTTCAAAAGGAGGTTTACTCATTGCTTTAGCGGTGTCATGTATATTGAGTAATCGTGGTTTTAAAGGTATTTTAGATACTTCCATAGAAGAACTTTTCGGAGAAAATCAGGGTAGGTTCATTGTATCTGTTAGTAGAAAAGATTCCTATACTTTTGAAGATATTGCTAAATCATCTAACATCAACGTTAAAAAATTGGGAGAGATAAAATCCAGTGATGAAGGAATTGATATCGGCAGCGTTTGTTTTGATTTAAAAGAGCTGAGAAACATTTATTTTGATAGTATTTCAAAAAGTGTGGAGGAATAATTAAATGCTGATGGAAAATTGTGGTTTGTTTGCCGCATATTCAAAGAGTGAAAAGTACAACGTAAGTGGCAGAATTGTTGAAGGGCTTTTGGCACTTCAACATAGAGGCCAAGAATCTGCAGGGATCTCTGTATCAGATGGGACTAAGATTACAACTTATAAGGGTAAAGGCGTAGTCAATAGAGTTTTCGGGGGCGGTGTATCAAAAAAAATTAACGGTTATTTTGGGATCGGGCACGTGAGATATTCAACGAAAGGTCTCTCTAATTTCACAAATGCTCAACCGCTTACTATAAAATATAAAAATGAATTTTTTTCCATAGCACACAATGGTCAAATAGAAAATGGCCCTGAATTGAAAGAGAAATACGAAGAGCAAGGGTCCATATTTATGACAACTTCAGATACTGAACTTTTCCCACATCTTTTAGTTAATAAACTAAAAGGATCTCCTTCAAGTTGGAAAAGTGAAGAAATAAGTAAGTTAATTGCTGAAAATATATCTCCTTCTTACTCTCTACTTTTCCTTTTCAAAGATAAAATTATCGCTTTTAGAGATTCTTTTGGATACAGGCCTTTAAGTATTTGTGAAACAGAAAATGGAATTTATGTAGCTTCAGAAGACAGCGCTTTCAAATTTTTCCCACTTAGAAACGCTAAAATTAGAGAAATAAAGCCCGGTGAATTAATTGAAATAAAGGATGGAAAGATTAAAAGTCATGTAATATCTTTGAATAGTCCTAATAAGTTTTGCTTTTTTGAACATGTTTACTTCGCAAGGCCCGATTCAAATATATTTGGTGATAATGTGCACTTAATGCGTGAAAAATTAGGAGAGTTGTGTGCAAAAGAAAATCCTATCGATGCTGATATAGTCATTCCAGTAATGGATAGTGGCTTTTCTGCTGCTCTAGGATATTCAAAAGCATCTGGTATTCCGTTAGAAATGGGCCTAATGAGAAACAAGTATGTTGGAAGAACTTTTATCGACCCCGATTTGCAAGAAAGAAAGTTGGGAGTTAGACGTAAACTTTTACCTGTTAAAGAAGTTATAGATAACAAAAGAGTTATTTTAATTGATGATTCTATCGTCAGAGGAACAACGATGAAACA
>NZ_JALY01000070.1:0-5491 GCF_002924615.1 Petrotoga halophila DSM 16923
ACAATCCGTTGGGAGTATGTTGCCATAAGATTATTCAGGAAGCTATCGATAAAGGCTTAAAGTAAAATGATTCAAGTCGATATGTTCCCCAATACATCGAATGAAAAAATGCCGTGGATTTGTTTCCGAGAACGGACGGCTCGAAAGACATCAATACTGTCCTCTCGAGCCATGTAGAGTCAATGGTATTGATGTCACGAAAGTAAAGACTAAAAAGCCTTACAAATCCTATGTCTCATATGTTTCAAAGGTGCAGCAGAGATAACGAAATAGGAGAAAAAGACATATCAGTAAAAGTGCATAAATGCGAATGTGGATTAGAAATAGGCAGAGATGTAAATCCCAAAATAAACATAAAACATGATGGATTAAAGCAGCTTGACATTGAAAGAATAGCATAAATAAACAAATTGATCTATCAAGATGAATATGACAACGTGACTGAATTATGATGCACATTTATTGAATCAGTGAGTATATTAGGGGTGATGATCACAGATATTGGTGCGTGTTAGATCATAATTAATTGTCATCGAAATAGGGTAATGGTTAGATAGTATTTATGTCTTTGAAACAGATTTGCTTTTTGTTAGTTGAATGCTGTATAATTTATCCACAAGAACATTTATTTCTTCTCTTAATTTTACCATGTTTAAACTTTCGTATGTTTCCTTTAGTTGAGATTTAGTTTTTTCGCTAACAGTATCGCTTTCAAGCAACCGTTGGTATGGAGTCTTAGGTTTCTCGTATTCTTTTTTTATTGTTTTACCCTTGTCGTTTTTTACTTTGCTTTTTAGTTTAAAGTTGGGTATGAAGAAGTTATCTAGTAAGTCTGCTCTGCTGTAAATCTCGTTGAGCAGACTTACCTTTTCTTCACTTTCATACCTGAAATACCCTACCAATCTTCTTACCTTATCCCCGTTCTTTTGTTCCACGTGAGCGTTATCGTTCTTCTTGTAAGGCCTACTTCTTGAAAGATTAGCTTCATTGTTTCCTTTTACCTTTTATACCTTTCAAAAAGAGCCAAGGATATAATATCATTTCAAAGGCATTGAATTATGATCTAACCAACCTTTTTCACAGACATCTAACATGATCTAATGCGAGAGAGAAATCCCTCCAAGTTTGTCAGCATCGACTGATAATCATCTTGAATTCCTGAGATTTTTATTACCTACTTTCACAGGGGAGGAGATATTAAATATGATTATGAGGAAACCAACAATAGAACAGAAAAGACTGAATGTTGACCTATGGATAATTCTGGCTACAACTTTTGCAGCTCTTGAAATATGTATGGCTTTCCAAAGCCAGTTTAACAACATAGTCAAGGATATGCATATACACATCTTGTTAAGAACTTTGACTGCTGCTATATGTCAGTTTAGTATCGCAGGATTAGGGATTAGCATTGTAGCAATCTACAGAAAAGAAAGCTTTTTTTCACACGGATTAAGGTTTAAAGGTACTTTGAAGTCCATTGTTTTTTGCATACTTTGCTTTGTTCCTCATATCATTTTTTTAGCTGCAACAAAACAGATAACAAGTTATTTACCTTTTCAGTCTGTATGGATGACGAAAGAGGCTCTATCGAGTGGGTTCCCCGTTAATTCGGTAACAATGCTAATTATCACAACAGTCTGGGGCTTTTTTGAGGGCTTTAATTATGTGGTAATCAGCGATAAAATTAATCAGCGGTATCCCTCCAAAAACAGATTGCTTAATTGGGGTGCAATTTTTTGCGCGGTTACGTGTATTTTAATACATGGTATGATAGGTGTTACCCTTGAAGGTTTCATTGAAATGTTAACTGTAATTATCATTATTTATGGTATGCTAATAATAAGAGAGATCACAGGAAATGCGTGGGGATGTATATTCATTTTTGTGTTTTTATGGAATGCGTTCTGAGTATTATGAGAATTTAGATTAAATCTTTAAAGCTATATAAATCCAGAACTTGCTTAGGTTAATAACACGAAGTTACTTTAATAGTTGAAGGTATCCTAATTTTTTTCGCAAAATTATATTTTATAATAAAAATAGAAAATAGAAAGTAATAAGATGAATTTGAATTTGGTGTTTTTCAAACTTAAAGAGGTACTATATTCTTTTCTGACAATTACAGTCATAATTTTAAATTTTACTATAGCACTTTTGACCCAATAAGTGCTACTTTTATATTAGCTTTTATACAGGACACCGCAGATGGAACACTGTACCATTAGAATTTGTTTAAATTTTAAATCAACGGAGAGATTTTAATATGTATTCTATCTTACTAGTGATTATCTATATTTCATTCATCAGTCTCGGATTGCCAGATGCTCTTTTAGGGTCAGCCTGGCCAAGCATGTATGAAACATTAAACGTACCTGTATCGTATGCAGGAATTTTATCAATGATTATCTCTGGAGGAACTATTGTTTCAACTTTGTTCAGCGGTAAGTTTATTCATAAACTTGGTACTGGGAAACTAACCGCCATAAGCGTTGGAATGACTGCTATAGCATTGTTTGGTTTTTCTATATCAACTTCTTTTTGGCATTTGTGTTTGTGGGGGATACCTTACGGTTTAGGTGCAGGAAGTGTTGATGCAGCACTTAACAATTTTGTCGCCCTGCATTACAAAGCTAGACATATGAACTGGTTACATTGCTTTTGGGGAGTTGGAGCCACAATTGGACCATATATTATGGGAATATTGTTGACTAAGGGTTTTAAATGGAATTCAGGATATTTTACTATTTCGTTAATTCAAATTGTTCTAACCTCAGTACTGTTTTTTACTTTGCCGCTGTGGAAAGAGAAGAAAACAGGTAACAAAACCAAAGAAGAAAAATATAAAAATTATTCTTTAAAAGAGGTTATTACTTTACCCGGGACAATGTCTATTATGATCGCCTTTTTCTCTTATTGTGCTTTAGAGGCAACTACTGGTTTGTGGGCGGCAAGTTATTTAGTTCTAAATAGAGGTATAGCTGCTGAAATAGCGGCCAAATGGGCTGCTTCATTTTATTTCGGAATTACAATAGGAAGGTTTATATCTGGATTTATCACATTCAAAATGAATAATAAAAATATGATACGTTTGGGGCAAGGAATCATAATTTTAGGATTGTTACTGTTGTTTCTTCCTTTTAGCAATTATACGGCGTTTATAGGCCTTATTCTCATAGGTTTAGGCTGTGCACCGATTTATCCAAGTTTGATACATTCAACACCAACTAATTTTGGTAAGGATGTTTCACATTCCATTATAGGGGTACAGATGGCATCTGCATATCTTGGAACAACTCTTATGCCACCCTTGTTTGGATTTTTGCAAGAACATTTCGATATAAGGTTATATCCCATATATTTGATTATATTAGCCTTTCTTATGATAGTCATGGTGGAAAAGGCAAACGGTTTAATTTTGAGAAAACCTGTGATCAATAGTAAACCCTGATTTATTTGATATCTTTGGAATAAATCAGCAATTCGTTACGTTTGTACCACCCTGTTTTTTCCCAAAATGTCTTAGCAATTTCATTCTCATAATAAACAAACAAATGGCATTTTATGATACCTTTTTCTTTTAAACTATTTAAAACCAAGTTTACCAATTCTTTCCCTATCCCATTTCTTCTATACTTCTTATCAACCGCAAGATGGTAGAGATATCCTCTTCTTCCATCTTCGCCACCTAGGATTGTACCAATAATTTTTCCATCATCTTCACATATATAATTTAAACCTGGGTTTTTCTTCAAAAATCTTTCAATATTTTCTTTTGTATCAGAGTCGCTTAAACCCATGCCTTCTGTTGTTCCCCATAATCTATACATCTGATCATAATCTTCTATTTTTGCTTCTCTGAATTTTATTGCCATTTTTCTTCTTCACCTAAAGAATTGATCAATTGGGTATGTAAGTTATACATATCCCGATAGTTTTGGATCATTTTTACAAAAAAATTATAATAACCTTCATATGTTTTAACTGAAGAGGTTTGGGGTTCAAAGCTCTTTCCCAACTTTATCATAACTTCCCCAGCTTGCTCAATATCCTTGTAAACTCCCAATTGTGAAAAAGCTACCATCGATTCACCTATCAATGTTGCATTTTCGGTCTTTGATTTGGTTACAGGAATGTTGAATATATCAGCTAAAATTTGAATCCACACATCGCTTTTGCTGCCTGAACCACCCACTGTCAATCTTTTTAAATTGACGTTGTTTTCTTCTAAAGCTGTTTTTATCATGTTCAGTCCATAGCCTACACCTTCATATATAGATCTTGCCATGTGACTTAAGTTGTGAAAAGTTTTCAATCCAAAAAAACTCCCTGTAGATAAGCTGCCTATTCTTGGGTCTCTTTCTCCTGTTAGAAATGGAAAGCAAATAAGACCTTCGGAACCGGCTTTAACTTTCGAAGCCTCTTCGTTTATTTGATCATAACTCATACCGTTAGATATATTATTTCTAAACCATTCCAAAACTACACCTGCGTTGTTCACCGCTCCTCCTATAGCCCACATACCAGGTAATAGAGCATAGGTTTGTAGCCTGAACTGCCCTGTTTTATCAAGTAATGGTTCATTATATGCGCTTCTAAACATTGCAGTGGTACCTAAATTACATACAGCGCTTTTTTTATAACCCCCCATTCCTAAAATCATCGCGCCACCATCATAGACTCCTAACATTATAGGGACTACTTTTTCAAGGCCCATTTCTTTTGCAATTTCTTTTTTTACCGTATCCACTATTACGTTCCCAGGCACAAGATCTGGCAATTGATCCTTTTCAATCCCTAACCTTTTTATTAGTTCTTCATCCCATTTTTGCGTTTTTATATCCAAAAGTTGCGTAACAGAGGCTAAACTTGGTTCCGTGTAACACTTACCTGTTAATTTGAATGTAAAGAAACTTTTGATATCCAGAAACTTATAGGTTTTGGCAAAAATTTCTGGTTTTTCTTTTTTCAACCATAATATTCTGGCTATTGTATAATTAAAAGCAGGTGGGCAACCAGTCTTTTGGTATATTTCTTCAAAGGAAAATCTTTCTTCAACTTCATTCATTATATTCTGTGACCTTGTATCTAAGAGTGTTACCATATTCATCAAAGGATTCCCTTTTTTATCTATCGGTAGAAAACCGAATTGGTACCCAGAAAAAATTAATAATGAAATATCACCTTCAAAGTTTGTGATTATCTTCTTTGATATATCCAAAAAGTTTGCCCACAATTCTTGAGGATCGTGTTCTGCTGCCCCTTCCGCGGATTGAATTAAATTTATCTTTTTGACTTCTTGAGAGATGATGTCACCTTTTTCGTTTACAATTGCTACTTTCATGTTTGTCGTTCCTACATCGAGGACTAAAACATATTTCATACCCGAAAACCCCTTTTGTTGTTTAATTTTTTCTTTAGAATCCACAAATTTTTGAAGGATTTCTATTGTTGTAAGTTACATTTAATCAGTTTTAGCGCCCCTTCGCCC